>JACCYD010000295.1 GCA_013696695.1 Deltaproteobacteria bacterium
GATCGGTGTCGTCTGTGCGATCACCGAGTGGAGCGCGCAGCGCCCGGCGATCGAGCGGCGCGGCTGGGTGGCGGCGCTCGTCGTCGCAGCGCCGAGCCTCGCGGTCACCATGCCGGTGTGCGCGACGCTGTTCGACGGCGCGTACGCGCAGACGCTGCCCCTCGCGGCCCTGTTGCCCTACGCCGGGCCGTTCGTCCTCTGGCTCTTGATCACGGCCGCGGTCGCGATCGGTAAGCGGCTCGCCGCGGGTGATCTGGTGTCGCGCACGTTGCCGATCCTGGCGCTCGCCGGCGTCGCCGGTGGCGTGATGATGGCGCGGCGCAAGCTCGGCACCGGCTACCTCGAGGCGCAGCTCGGAGCCACGATCGCGGTGATCGTGATCGCGGGTGCGATCGCGCGGCAGGCGCGTCGCGCTCGACCGCCAGTGTTGGTGACGCTCGCGATCGTCGCGATCACCCTCGGCACCGCGAGTGCGGCGCTCGAGGGCGGGCTCTCGTTCGAGCTCGATCGCAGGCAGATCACCGCGATGGCCGGGCAGGCTCGCGACGTCGTGGAGCTGTGGCGCGGGTTGTTCGATCGCGATGACGACAACAGCTCGAGGGTCCTCGGTGGCGGCGATTGCGACGACGGTGACCCGACGATCGGCCCCGGCGGCATCGATCTGCCGGGCGATGGCATCGATCAGGACTGCACGGATGGGGACGCGGTCGTCGTCGTCGCACGACCGCCGCCCGCCCCGCCCACGCCCGATCAAGTCGCGTTCCGGTGGTCGCTCGAGCCGTCGGTGCTGCTCGAGCGCACCAAGGGCATGAACGTCGTGCTCGTCACCGTCGACGCGCTCCGCTTCGACGCGCTCGCACCCGACGCACCGAATCGCGACGACTTCCCGCGGCTGGTCAAGCTACTCGACGAATCGGTGTTCTTCACGCGTGCGATCGCCCCGGCCTCGGGCACCGACGTCTCGATCGGGACGTTGCTGACCGGTCGCCACGATCCGTTTCAGGCGATCGACGTCACGCTGCCGGAAGCGATCCGCGCGACCGGGCGGCTCACCGCGTACGCGCTCCCGGGCGAGGTGTTGCGCCACGTCGGCGAGGTCATGCTCGGCCGCGGCTTCGAGCAACAGCGCAAGGTGCACACCGACTGGGAGACCCAGGACATCGGCGATCACGTCAGTGGCGCGGCTTCGAACGAGGAGATCCTCAAGGCCATCGGGCAGGCCAAGGCGCGGCCGTTCTTCGCGTGGGTGCATTACTTCGACGTCCACGAGCATCACCAGATCCAACCCGGGCGGGAGCTCCGGCGCGCGGTGCATCCGGGTGCCGGCGAGGTCGAGCACCGCTATCGCGCGATGCTCGCCTCCGTCGATCGATCGACCGGGAGGCTGCTCGACGAGCTCGACAAGCGCGGCCTTCGCGACTCGACGATCGTCGTGTTCGCATCCGATCACGGCGAGTCGCTCAAAGAAGATCCGCGGCTGCTCGATACCCACGGCATCGTCACCTACAGCCCGCTGGTCCGGATCCCGATCGCGTTCCGCATCCCCGGCGTCGCGCCCGGCCGGCGCGTCGATCCGGTGTCGCTCGTCGATCTGTCGCCGACGTTGCTGACCTTGATCGGTATCCCCCACTCGATGGGCAAGCTCGATGGCTTCGATCTCACCGCGGCGCTACTCGACGGTCCGGCAGAGCTACGGCCACCCGTCGATCGCGCGCTCGTGATCCACGAGGAGCGGCAGTGGAGCGTCGTGCAGTGGCCGTATCAGCTGATCGTCAGCCCGGGCGACGATGTCGTCGAGCTCTACGATCTCGCGGCGGATCCTGCACAGCGCGACGATCTCGCGACGAAGCTGCCCGACGTCACGCGCCGGCTGCGGGCCCGCTACGCGGAGGTGCCGCAGGTGCGCGTCGATCGAACGCTCGACGGACGAGCCTGGCGAGAACAGCAAGCGCTACCGCCGCCCCGCCGTGCGCCACCATGAGCACGAGCGACAGCATGTACGCGGTGTAGTGC
>JACCYD010000307.1 GCA_013696695.1 Deltaproteobacteria bacterium
AACCTGACGAATCAGGTGCGCAACATCGCCGAGGTCACGACCGCCGTCGCGCTCGGAGACCTGTCGCGCAAGATCACCGTCGACGTCCAAGGCGAGATCCTCGAGCTCAAGAACACGCTCAACACGATGGTCGATCAGCTGAACGCGTTCGCGTCCGAGGTGTCGCGCGTCGCGCGCGAGGTCGGTACCGAAGGCAAGCTCGGCGGTCAAGCGGTCGTCACCGGCGTTGCCGGCACCTGGAAGGATCTGACGGACAACGTCAACTCGATGGCGTCGAACCTGACGAACCAGGTCCGCAACATCGCGGACGTCACCATCGCGGTCGCGAACGGCGACCTGTCTCGGAAGATCACCGTCGACGTGCGTGGCGAGATCCTGTCGCTCAAGGAAGCGATCAACACGATGGTCGAGCAGCTGCGCTCCTTCGCGTCGGAGGTCACGCGCGTCGCACGCGAAGTCGGCACCGAAGGTCGGCTCGGCGTGCAGGCAGTCGTGCCGGGTGTCGCCGGGACGTGGAAAGACCTGACGGACTCGGTCAATGCGATGGGAACGAACCTGACCTCCCAGGTCCGCAACATCGCCGAGGTGACCACGGCGGTGGCGCGTGGCGACCTGTCGCGCAAGATCACGGTCGACGTCAAGGGCGAGATCCTCGAGCTGAAGAACACGATCAACACGATGGTCGATCAGCTGCGGTCGTTTGCATCGGAAGTCACGCGCGTCGCCCGCGAGGTCGGGACCGATGGCAGGCTGGGCGGGCAAGCAGACGTTCAGGGCGTCGCCGGCACGTGGAAGGACCTGACCGACTCGGTCAACTTCATGGCGGCGAACCTGACGAACCAGGTGCGCGGCATCGTCAAGGTCGTGACGGCGGTTGCGAACGGCAACCTGCGCCAGAAGCTCACCGTCGAGGCGAAGGGCGAAGTCGCTGCGCTCGCAGAGACCATCAACAACATGACCGACACGCTCGCCACGTTCGCCGAGCAGGTGACGAATGTCGCGCGCGATGTCGGTGTCGAGGGTCGGCTCGGTGGTCAGGCCAACGTTCCCGGCGCTGCCGGAACCTGGAAGGATCTGACGAGCAACGTCAACCTGCTCGCGGCGAACTTGACGAACCAGGTGCGCGCGATCGCCGATGTCGCAACGGCTGTGACGAAGGGTGACCTGACGCGATCGATCCAGGTCGAAGCGCGCGGCGAGGTCGCGGAGCTCAAAGACAACATCAACACGATGATCGACAACCTGCGCGGCACGACCGACCGCAACCAGGAGCAGGACTGGCTCAAGACGAACCTCGCGAAGTTCACGCGCATGCTGCAGGGCCAGCGGGACTTGATCACGGTGGGCAAGATGCTGCTGTCGGAGCTGGCACCGCTGGTCGACGCGCAGCACGGCACGGTCTATCAAATGGAGCGCTCGGAGCCCGGTGACATCGCCGAGCCAGCCGCCTCCGCTGCAAAGACGCTTCGTCTGCTCGCGGCGTACGCGCAGGAAGCCGATCAGCCCGAGCGGATCGCGATTGGCGTGGGCCTCGTGGGCCAAGCAGCCGCCGAGAAGCAGCGCATTCTGCTCACCGACATTCCGGCGGATTACACCAGGATCCGTTCCAGCCTCGGGGATGCCCGGCCGACGAGCGTCGTCGTGCTTCCGGTGCTCTTCGAGGGCGAGACGATGGCGGTGATCGAGCTGGCTGCGCTGCGCCCGTTCACCAGCACGCACCTCCAGTTTCTCGATCAGCTGACGCAGTCGATCGGCGTCGTGCTCAACACGACCGAAGCGACGATGCGTACCGAGAACCTCCTCCAGCAATCGCAGCAGCTCACGGTCGAGCTTCAGACCCGTCAGACGGAGCTCCAGCAGACCAACGAAGAGCTGGCGTCGAAGGCGAAGCAGCTCGCCGAGCAGAACGCTGAGGTCGAGCGTAAGAACAAGGAAGTGGAGCAAGCTCGTCGCGCGCTCGAAGAGAAAGCGGCGGAGCTGGCGCTCACCTCGAAGTACAAGTCCGAGTTCCTCGCGAACATGTCCCACGAGCTGCGCACGCCACTCAACTCGATCCTGATCCTCGGACAACAGCTGGCAGAGAACGCCGGCGGTAACTTGACCGGCAAGCAGACCGACTTCGCGAAGAACATCCATTCCGCGGGAACGGATCTGTTGACCCTGATCAACGACATCCTCGATCTCTCGAAGATCGAGTCCGGCACGGTCACCGTCGAGCCAGAAGAGATCACGTTCGGGGCGCTACGCGACGCCGTCCATCGCACGTTCCATCACGTCGCCGAAACCAAGGGTCTCGCATTCAACGTCGAGATCGACGCCAGCTTGCCGCGCACGATCACGAGTGATCCGAAGCGGCTCCAGCAGATCCTCAAGAACCTACTGTCCAACGCCTTCAAGTTCACCGGCCAGGGCTTCGTCTCGATGTCGGTTCGCCATATCACGTCGGGCTGGACCCCTGACCACCCGGTGCTCGCCAACGCCGAGTCGGCGATCGCGTTTGTCGTCACGGATACCGGGATCGGAATCGCCCAGGAGAAGCAGAAGCTGATCTTCGAGGCATTTCAGCAGGCCGATGCAGGCACCAGCCGCAAATACGGCGGCACAGGCCTCGGTCTCGCGATCAGTCGCGAGCTGGCGAACCTGTTGGGCGGCGAGATCAAGTTGACGAGCAAGCCCGGGAGCGGCAGTACGTTCACCTTGTACCTGCCGGTGGTCTACACCGGCTCCGCGCAACGCTCGCTGATCGTCATGAGCGGAGAATCGCCCTACGCGCGGCATCTGCCGATGCCGGTGCTCTCCGTGGCGAAATCGGAAGAGACGGTTCCCGACGATCGAGGTGACATCGAAGAGAATGATTTTATCTTGCTGATCTGCGAGGACGATCCGCACTACGCTCGCATTCTTCTCGGGATCGCGCGGACGAGAGGCTTCAAGGGCATCGTCGCGAATCGTGGGCAGCAAGCCCTGACACTCGCGCGCGACCTCATGCCGACGGCCATCACCCTCGACGTCTTCCTCCCAGACATGCTCGGGTGGACGGTGTTGAACAGCCTCAAGCTGGATCCGCGCACACGGCATATCCCGGTCCAGATCCTGTCGGTCGAAGAAGAGCAACAGCACGGACTGTCCCACGGAGCCTTCTCCTATCTCGTCAAGCCGGCGACGACGGGTGAGCTCGAGACTGCGCTCGACCGGCTGAAGACCTACGTGGCGCCGCACGTGAAGCGCCTCCTCGTGATCGAGGACAATGACATCGAGCGCGAGAGCATCATCGAGCTGCTCGGACACGACGACATTGAAATCATCAGCGCCTCCACCGGCTCCGAGGCGCTCGAGAAGTTGCAACGCGAATCGATCGATTGTTGCGTCGTCGATCTGCGCCTGCCGGACATGACCGGCTTCGAGCTGCTCGAACGCCTTCAGAGCGAAGAAGCACTGCGCGCGATTCCTGTCGTCGTGTTCACCGGCAAGGACCTGAGCCCGGCCGAGGAAGCGCGGCTGCGTGCCGTCGCCAAGAGCATCGTGCTCAAGGACGTCCAGTCGCCCGAGCGGCTGCTCGACGAGACCTCGCTGTTCCTGCACCGGGTGATCGAGGACCTGCCCGAGGCCAAGCGTAAGATGATCGAACGGCTCCACGGCTCGACGGAGGTATTGCGGGGCCGTCGTGTGCTCGTCGTGGATGACGATGCACGCAACATCTTCGCGCTCGCGACCGTGCTGGAGGCGCAAGAGATGGAGGTCATCAGTGCCACCAACGGCCGGCAGGCAATCGAGCTCATCGAGACGACCGAGGCTCTGAGCGTCGTGCTCATGGACATCATGATGCCCGAGATGGACGGATACGAGACCATGCGGGAGATTCGCAAGGACTCGCGCTTCAGGACGCTGCCGATCCTCGCGCTGACCGCAAAGGCGATGAAGGGTGACCGCGAGAAGTGCCTCCAAGCCGGCGCCTCGGATTACATCGCTAAACCCGTCAACACCGATCAGCTGTTGTCGCTGCTTCGGGTCTGGCTGTACCGCTAAGGTCCTGATGGAAGACGTCATCACCCTCTTGCTCGTCGACGACGAGGCGCGAAATCTCGACGCGCTGGAAGCGATTCTCGACGAGCCCGGCTATCGGCTGATCCGCGCTGACAACGCTGATCGCGCGTTGCACGAGCTGCTCGCGAACGACATCGCTGCGATCGTGCTCGACATCAAGATGCCCGGGGTGAGCGGCTTCGAGCTGGCGCGCTTGATCAAGGGCATGAAGCGGTTCCGCCAGATTCCCATCCTGTTCCTGACGGCCTATCTGCTCGAAGACGAGGACGTGCTCGCGGGGTACGGCGCGGGTGCCGTCGATTACCTGACGAAACCGATCAAGCCGGCGATCCTTCGTCACAAGATCGGCGTGTTCGCCGATCTGTTCCGCAAGACCCGCGCGCTGGCGCAGCTCAACGACACGCTGGAGGAACGCGTCAAGGAACGCACCTCGGAGCTCGAGGCGTCGGAAGAAGCTCTGCGTCACGCAAATACGGCGCTACGTGCCGCGGATCTGCAGAAGGATCAGTTCATCGCGACGCTGGCCCACGAGCTTCGAAATCCGCTCGCGCCGCTGCGTACCGGACTCGATCTCCTGGTGCAGAGCCCGGATGCGCACATCTCCTCCGCGAGCCGCACGATCAACGCGATGAATCGCCAGCTCGATCACATGGTGCGCTTGATCGACGATCTCCTCGACGTCTCGCGGATCAGTCGCGGTCTCATCGAGCTACTTCGCGAGCCTGTCGCGGTGTCGAACATCATCGACCACGCACTCGACGCTGCGCGGCCGTTCCTCGAGAAGCGGAAGCAACGGGTGGCGGTGGCCGGACCCGTCGCGATCCAAGTTCACGCGGATCCGACGCGCGTCGCGCAGATCGTCGGCAACCTGTTGCACAACGCATCCAAGTTCTCGCCCCCCGACACCGAGATCAGAGTCGAGATTGCGACCGATGCAAACGACCTGATCATGCGAGTGATCGACGCGGGTGTTGGAATCGCGCCCGAGGACGTGAGCCGCATCTTCGACATGTTCGCATCCGTCGGCCACTCTTCGGTTTCGGGGAGCAGCGGCCTCGGGATCGGACTCGCCTTGGCGCGCCGGCTGGCCGAGTTGCACGGTGGTTCCTTGACGGCGGTGAGCGAAGGCAAGGGAGCCGGCTCGACGTTCACGTTGACCATGAAGTCCGCGGTCCTGCAGGCAGCTTCCGAGCTACCCGGCGACGGCGACTCTGCGCGAACGCCAAACGGTCACAGGAAGCTCGCGATTGTCGTGATCGAGGATAACGAGGATGCTGCTGAAACCCTCGTGATGTGGCTCGAGGCCATGGGGCATCAGGTCCAGCTGGCGCGTGATGGCCTCGAAGGCGTCGATCTCGTGCGAACCAGTCAGCCGCAGCTCGTCCTGTGCGACGTGGGCCTCCCCGGCATCGATGGCGTCGAAGTATGCCGTCGGGTGAAGGCGCTGGTGGCGCTTACCCAACCCGTGATGGTGGCGTTAACCGGATGGGGCATGGATGCCGATCGCCGGCGAACACGCGAGGCGGGATTCGATCACCATCTGGTAAAGCCCGTCGCCCCCGAGAAGCTGCGGGACATCTTGGCTGCTGTAACGACGTAGCAGCGAGCCGTGGAGCCGGCTCAGGCACTCGGAGGGAGTGGGGCGGCCTTCTTCGTCTCCGACGGGACCATCTTGTGCGGATGTGTCGGAAGAAGCTTCTCGAACGTCGCCAGCACCTCGTTACCCAGGGCCGCAAGCTCATCTTCACTCAGGTTGCGGCGCACGATCGGGAAGAGTTTGTCCTCCTCTTCCTTGTGGGCGTGGTGAGAGACATCCTCCTTCAACACCGACAGCTTCGCCTTGAACTCGTCACTCTCGACGTCCAACGCGATCATGTCGGCGATGAGTCGCTTCACCTGAAGGTGCTCTTCGACGGCCTCGTGGAGCTGCTCGTCGGTCTGCTTGCCCATGACCGCCGGGTAGAAGATCTTCTCCTCTACGGATGCGTGGGCCGCGAGCTTGTCGGCGAGCTCGAGGAACAGCGCGGAACGGTCGCCTTTACCGGTTTCGATTTTTTCGAACAGCTGATCGACCTCTTCGTGCTGCGTGGTGAGGATGGAGAGAACGTCGGTGGTTGTCTGGATCTTCTTGGCGGTGCCCATGCCGCTCATGGCTGCAGATGTTGGACCACTGGTCTTGGCATTCGTGGTCGATTCCATCGAGAACGCCGTGCGTCGACGTCGCTCCGCGCGGCCACGCCATTCGCCAGTTTGCAGTCGTAGGTGCCAGGCCTAGTCTGTCTGCGGACGGTTGGGTACCGTCAGGTGGTGCGGTCGTTGTTGCTCGTGATCTGCCTGGCCGGTGTGGCCAGCGCCCAACCCTCGGCGGACTTCAAGAAGGAGCTTCAAGCCGGTATCGACGCGTTCCGCCTCGGCAAGTACGAAGAGGCCCGCGCGTACCTGACGCGCGCGCGGACGATCGATCGCAAGGCGGGCGATCCGCATCGCTACCTCGCGGCGCTCTCGCAGGCCGAGAAGATGTGGGAGGAGTGCATGGCGAGCGCGCGCGAGGCGCTCCTGGTCGAGCCGACGTCGAAGGAAGTCGCAGATACCCGCAAGCTGCATGCGGCATGTCGTTCGGCTGCCGGGCTTCCGCCGTACACCGGTGAGGACGAGCTCGGTGATTTCGCGGCGATCGCGATCACCGCGAACGTCCAGGCGACCGTGAAGATCCGCGGCCTGGTGTTCGGCGGCACGCCGATCGCGCCGCGCCCGATCGCTCCTGGAAGGCTCGCCATCGATGTCGAGAAAGGCGGTTACGCCACGGCGCATCTCGACGTCGACGTGGTGCCGGGCATCGTCACCGACGTGCGCGTCGATCTACAACCGGGCGAGGACGCGGTCAGGGTGCCGCTCGCGCGGAAGTCGGGGCATCTGATCCTGCCCGCGAAGCCGGCGCAGCTCGTCATCGACGGTGTGGCCACGCAGGTCCCCGAGGGCAACAAGGTGCCGGTGTCGCCGGGCATCCATCTGATCGAGATCCGCGACCCCGGAAAGGATGCGTGGCGCCGCCGCGTCGCGATCATCGCGGAGCAGGATCGCGCGATCACGCCGGAGCTCGTCGATTCCGGTCCGCGCGAGCGCCGCCGCAAGCTCGGCATCACGCTGACCGGCGGTGCCGCGGTGCTCCTCGGTCTTGGCGTCGCGGCGTTCTACGTCTCGAGCGGTGCCTCCGACG
>JACCYD010000313.1 GCA_013696695.1 Deltaproteobacteria bacterium
GGTCGGTGCCGTGCTCGACTGGGATGGTCGCTACGTCGATCCCGACGGCGCACCACAGATCGCGATGCCTCGCCCGCTGGTGTTCGCGACCGTCGATTCGCTCGCGAGCTACGGCACGTTCGTCGGCAATTCGCGTTCGCTCCCGGATCCGATCCTGCCCGCGCGCCTCGGTGCGAGTGGCTCCGATGCGACGCTCTACATCGGCGGTTGGGGGTTTGTGGGGAAAGCACCGGATCGCGGTGCGCTCGCCGGCAAGATCATCCTCGGCACCTTCTTGATCGTCGCGGTGGTCGTCATCATCGCCGCGCTCGCGAAGTCGAAGTCCGACCCGCTCGGCAAGCTAGGGAGCGGTGCGGCGCGGTCGGCCGGTCGGGTTGGCGCGAGCATGGGACGCGCCGCGCTGCGTGCGGGCTCGGCGATCGTGGATCTCAGCCGCGCCGGGTTGCAGGGGATCGAGCCGGTGATCGAGCCCGCCTTCGAAGTGGCCGTGGCTGCAGCGCCGCCCGTCGAGATCCCGCAGCGACCTGTGTGGTCGAACGACAAGACGCTGCCGCGCACGGGGCGCTCGAAGATGTATCTCGAGATGACGCTCGTCGATAACCGCTCGGGGCGCGTGCTGTGGCACGCGCATCAGGCGTTTCCGGCCAATCCTGCGCAGGCGGGCGACGTCATGAAGGCAGCCAAGCAGCTGCTCGGGTCGCTACCTCCCGCTTACCAGCGCTAGAACGTCGCGCCGGGCATGGCGGTCGGCGGTGCCGCTACTGGATCCGCTCGCCGCACGCCTCGCAGAACTTGAAATCGGGTTGGTTCGCCTGAAAACATTTCGGGCACGTCAGCGCGCCCTTGGAAGGCGGCGGTGGGGTCGGAGCCAGCCGGAGGCGCAGCTCGGCGTTCTCGGCCTCGAGGCGACGGTTGTCCTCGAGCACGGCCTCGAGGCGCGCGAGCAAGGCGTCGTAGTCATCTCGGTACGCCATCAATCCTCCGCGATCAGCTGCGTCGGATCTTCCGGCCACTGGTGCCGCGGGTAGCGGCGCATCAGCTGGTTGCGCAGGCCGGGATAATGGCGAACCCAGAAGCCGGGCAGATCCTGCGTGACCTGCACGGGGCGCTGATTCGGTGCGAGCAAGTGGAGGACGAGGGGCACGCGGCCATCACCGACCGAAGGCGCACGCGCGAGGCCGAAGAAGTCCTGCATGCGCGAGGCGATCCACGGCGGCTTGTCGGGCTCGTAGTGGATCTGCACGCGGCGGCGGCGGGGCAGGTCGAGATGCGTCGGCGCGAGCTTGTCGACCAGGCGCTTGTGCTCGCCGAGCCCGGCATCGAGCAGCGACAGCAGGCCCGCCTGGCGCAGCTCGGCGAACGAGGATGCGCCTTCACACGAGTTGGCGATCACCGCAGCGATCGCATCGTCGGCGACCGGAGGGATCGCGGGCGCGACCGACGCGGCGAGCGTGACGCGAGCGCGCCACAGCGCGAGCGCTTCGGCATCGACGAGCTTGTCGATCGCGGCGAGCGCGTGCTTCGCGAGCAGCTCTGCGGCAGGACGACCGGCGCGGCGGCCGCCGTCGATGTCGCGCGACTCGTCGATGACGAGGCCGTCGTAGGTCATCTGGACGGTGCGCTCGACGCGCTCCTTCTGTGCGTTCCACAGCAGCTCGTCGCGTTCCTCGATCCGATCGAGGTAGAGATCGAGCAGCCAGCTCGCATCGATCGCGCTGGCGCGCCGGATCTGGACGCGGCTCGAGCTGCCCTTCGCGCCGGTCTCGGCGACATCGACCGCGACGATCAGCTCGGCATCGATCACCGCCGACGATTGCGCGAGCGTGCCGCCGCCACCGGCTGCAAACGTGAAGTCGGAAGATCGGGGAGCGCGTCGCTTGCCGACGCGATCCGGGAAGCCGGAGAGGATCGCGATCTGGAGGGCGGCATCGACATCGTCGTCGGTGCGTGGCGCGGGCCTGGAGTGATCTGCGATCCGATCGAGCTGCTTCGCGGCCTTGTCGGCGGCGTGCGCGGTGCCGATGTCGAGCCCGTCGCGGCGGAGCCGATCTGCACGCAGGCCTTGCTCGCGAGCGCCGAGGAGCGAATCCATGTCGTCGATCAGATCCGACGCCGAGGCGATTCGTGCCGCACCTGCGGGACCGCGCCGCTCGAGCCGCAGCTCGCGACCGCCGAGCAGCGCGGCGATCACGCAGGCTTCGCGCGCGACGCCACGTGCTTCGGCTTCGACGACCATGCGCGCGATCCGCGGGTGCACGGGGAACCGCAGCATGCGGCGACCGCGCTCGGTGATCGCACCGGCCTTCACGGCATCGAGCCGCAACAGCAAATCCTCCGCGGCAGCGACCGCCGCATCGGGCGGTGGCTCGTACCAGCGTAGGCCGCGAAGGCCGGCGAGCCCGGCGCCATAGAGCTCGAGGGCGGCGCCGGCGACATCGGCCCGCTTGACCTCGGGCACCTCGAACGCACGCCGCGTGTCGTGATCGTGCTTGGTGTAGAGGCGAACGACGCGCCCGGGCCGCGTTCGACCCGCGCGACCGGCACGCTGCGCACACGATGCGCGACTGACCGGCTCGATCTGCAGCGACGGCAAACCGGACCACGGCGAATGGCGGGCGATGCGAGCGAGGCCACTGTCGATCACGCAGACCACGCCGTCGATCGTCACCGAGGTCTCGGCGACATTGGTCGCGAGGATGACCTTGCGACGCGCCTGCCTCGCGACCGCGCGGTCCTGCTCGTCGACGGTGAGATCCCCGTGCAGCGGCAGGACGGCGAGATCGAACGTTCGCGCGGCGTCCTCGAGATCCTCGGCGCAGCGCCGGATCTCACCGGCGCCGGGCAAGAAGACGAGGAGATCTCCCGGCCCTTCGAGGCTCTGCAC
>JACCYD010000794.1 GCA_013696695.1 Deltaproteobacteria bacterium
GACTTGATCGACGATCCCGATCGCCTCGAGCGAGGCCAGCGTGCCACCACGCTCCGAGAGCAACTGCTCGAGCGACTTACCCTCGACGAGCTCGGTGATCACGTAGCTCTTCGTCGCTTCGACGACGTGATCGTGGAAACGGACGATGTTGGCGTGCGCGAGCCCCGACAACACCTCGGGCGTCACCGCGAGCACGACATCGCGCGGCAGCTCCTCCATCATGATCTCGCGCGACGTGGATTCGTCACGCCCGCGATAGAGCGCGCCGATCGGTCCGACGCCCGCACCGCCGAGCTTCTGATAGCGACCGCCGATCAAGCCCGGGACTGCCGGACGTGCGGGCGGAACGACCACGGGCACGGGCGGCACCTTGATCGGCGGCTTCGTGATCGCGGGCATCACCGGCTTTGCGATCGGTGGCCGCGGGTCGTCTGCCGCCCTGCGGGGAGGCTGCGGGACCGGCGTGTCCTCGATCGTGAACTCGGTGATGTCCGGCGTCGCCTTTGTGGCGAGCTTCGGTACGGGCACGCGCTGGAGCGGCAGCTCGTCGTCGTCGAGCGTCAGATCCATTACCGACGCGGCGGTGACCTTCGGCAGCTCGAGGCGAAGCACGGCAGCCGCGGGCGCAGCGAACCCCTCGAGCGCGAAGTCACCGACGTCAGGCAGTCCGGACTTCGCCACCGGTGCCGCGCGGGCGCTGCGCTCGGGCGGCGCCAGATCGAACTCCGCATTCCCGGTGGGCATCGCGTCGTGTTTCGCGTCCACCGGCGTGCCGAGCTCGGCGACCGCAAAGTCGGCGATCGCCGCCGACGCTGCGGCACGCGCGGCTTTCGGAGCGGTGGTAGTCACCCGGGGCGACGGCGCTGGGCGCTCCGGCGGAACCAGCTCCTCGAGCGAAAGTGCCGGCGCTCCGAAGCGCGAGGGCACGTCGTCGAGCGAGATGTCGAGATTCGGCCGCGCCGTGGCGGGCGGCAGCGAGCTCCGACCGGAGCGCGCGGCGGGGCGATCCTCTGCCGGCTTGATGCCCTCGAGCGGAGATGTCGGCGGACGACCGCGACTCGGACCTGCGTCCCGCAACGCCGAACGCTGCGGATTGGCCGATGGCGCAGCGTCGCGTAGCGCCGAGGTGCGTGAGGGTTGTGCCGGGAGCACTGGGCCTGTGGCGGGAGCAGTCGACGCGACCGGAATCTCGAGATCTGGATCGTCGAGCTCGAGCGTCCCGGGCGTGGCCGCCGGCGTTGGTAGATCGAACAACAGCGCAGCCGAATTCGTCGGCTTCTGCGCGCGCTGCGGCGAGAAATCGATCGCCCCCGCCCCGGGATCGAGCCCGGTATCGAGCGGCAACGATGACGGACCCGCATCGGGCTTCGGCGTGTCGAGCTCGACGTCGATCAAGCCCGCGAGCTGCGCGCCGAGTGCGCTCTGCGTCGAGGAATCGGGGAACGCGCGCGCCGCCGACGTCTTCTGTGGCGACACCTCCGCCGACGTGGTGCGCGGCGAGAGCCCAGCGACTAGCTTCGTCTGCGGCTGTCCCGACGGCGAGACCGCCTGCATCTCGCTCGAGGCCGCGCGCGACAGTCGCTCCTTCGTGAAGTTGATCGGCAGTCGCATGCGCTTGATCGCGGTGACCTGGATCGTGCGCACGTAGCTCTCTGACCCGATGTCGATGTGCACGTCATGGCTGCCGATCGGGAGGTGCAGCAGCGCCTCCCCTAGACGATCGGTGTAGGTCTTGAGCGAGGGCTTCGTCCAGACGGTCGCGCGCTCGTCGGTCTCGATCACGAGGCGAACCTCGGCGAGCTCGCCGAGCGGGACCTCGGGCTCCTTCTTCTTTCGCCGGCCGAGCAACAGCAGCAGGGCGAACGCGGCGAGCGCGACGCCCGCGATGATGAGCCCGGTCGGATCGACCGGCGCCTCTTCCGGAACCTTCTTGGCGGGCGCCGCCGGCACATCTGCAGAGGATCCCGCAGATCCCGATCCTTGCGCCTGCGCCAACGAGGCGGCGCTCAGCAGGATCGCGAGAGACAGGCCACGCACGCGGCCACACGATATCGCGAGCCCTCTCTCACGTCCGCCCCCAGCCACCGAAAACCAGGCCAGATCCTCGGGCGTAACCAGTGGACGTGGGCGCCATCCAAGGTGCATGGCGGACAGCGATTACGCGATCGTCGGAGGCGGGCTCC
>JACCYD010000319.1 GCA_013696695.1 Deltaproteobacteria bacterium
ATCAAGGATCGCGGCGTCACGCTCGGCGTGATCTCGTTCATCGCCGCGGAATCCGGCCGCCACTATGCCGACGAGGATCTCCAGATGGCGGAGCAGCTCGCCGAGCGTGCGGGCGCCGCGATCGGCAATGCGAAGCTCTACGCCGATGCCCGCGAAGCGATCCGGATCCGCGACGAGTTCATGTTGATCGCCGGCCACGAGTTGCGCACCCCGCTCGCCTCGCTCGCGCTCCATCACGAAGCACTCACCAACCTCGGGGACACCACACCGCTCGACAAGGTCCGAGAACGCGGCAAGAAGCTGCAGCACCAGACCGCCCGGATGGCGCGCCTCGTCGAGGAGCTGCTAGATGTCTCTCGCATCGCCGCCGGTCGCCTCACGCTCGAGATCGAGGAGCTCGATCTCGGGGTGTTCGCGCGCGAGGTCGCCGATCGCATGCGCGAGGACTTCGAACGCGCGCGTTGCCCGCTCGAGCTCCATCTCGAGCCCACGCAGGGCCGCTGGGACAAGGGCCGCGTCGATCAGATCCTTACCAACTTGCTCGCGAACGCCGTCAAGTACGGCAGGGGCGCGCCGATCTCGCTGCGGGTCAGCGGCGATGCCACCGCCGCCAAGATCACGGTCGTGGATCACGGCATCGGCATCGCCGCGGTCGACCAGCCGCGCATCTTCCATCGCTTCGAACGCGCGGTCTCGCCGCGCAAGTTCGGCGGTCTCGGCCTCGGGCTGTGGATCACGGCCCAGCTCGTCGATGCGCACCTCGGCTCGATCGAGGTGATCTCTCAGCCCGGTGAGGGTGCGACGTTCATCGTGACGCTGCCGCTCGACGGCGCTGCTCGATCACCAGCGTGACGATCGGTAGCAGCATGACCACCGGTAACACGTAGAACGCCGGCTCTCCGAGCTCGAGACCGCGTGGCCGGTAGACGCCGCCACGCAGCAGCGCCGTGCCGATGTAGAGGATCAAGATCGCCCAGCCGCACTTCGCCCACAGCCGCAGATCGATCGGCAGCGATGTCGGCTCGGAGGTCACGGTCTCGCCGTCGCGCGCGAGCACGCCTTTCCACTTGTCGACGTCCCACCCGATCAAGCCGATCGTGCCGAGCCACATCAACGTCGCGACGACCGACGTCACCACCACGCCGGTGCTCCAGCAGAACACGCTGATCGCGGACAGCATCGGCAACGCGATCAGCGCGCCGATCAGGGCGAACCGCTGCGTGAACAGCAGCGCAGCAGCAACCAGCTGCATCACGCCGACGAACGTGTAGAACCAGCCGGTCGCGTGAAACGCGTGGAGGAAGTCGTGAAACGTTCCGTGATTCGCAGGATCGGTAAATGGCTGGTCGAGCACTTTCTTCAGCGCCGCCGGCACGAAGGCGAACGCGATCAGGATCCGCAGGATCACCACCGCGACGTTGATCCACCGCACGCGCCGCGCGCCGCGCACCAGCTCGATCATGGTCGTGGCACGGCCGCAAGCCCGAGCAGGTCCCAGCGATTGCCCGCGATGTCCTCGAACACGACGACGCGACCATACGGTTCGTCGCGCGGCTCCGTCACGAACACGACGCCGGCGTCACGCATGTGGTGATATGCCGCCTCGAAGTCGGGCACGCGCAAGAAGAAGCCGACGCGGCCGGCGAGCTGTTTACCGACGATCGATCGCTGCGTGTCGCCATCAGCGCGCGCGAGCAATAGCCCGGTCTGCGCAGCGGGTGGCCGGACGACGACCCAGCGCTTGACGCGCCCGTCGGTGGTCAGAGACGGCACGTCCTCGACCAGCGCGAACCCGAGCACGATCACGAAAAACTCGATCGCCTTGTCGTAGTCGTCGACGACGAGGGTCACGAGCTCGAGCACGGAGCAGGTGTACCGCGTTTAGCTCGCCATCTTCAGGCGGTAGTGCGAGTTGCGGGTCTCGACCACGATCTTGTTGCCGTCGTTCGCGACGCGCGTGACCGTGCTGGTCTGCATCATCTTGCCGGAGTCGAGGAACACCTGGAGCGACTCGCCGACGCTCGGCTCGCCGATGATCAAACC
>JACCYD010000344.1 GCA_013696695.1 Deltaproteobacteria bacterium
TGCGAACGCGCCGTGCGTTGCTGAGCCGGATGTCCACGGGATATCGCGCGTCGAGGTTAAAGCTCGCTCTCGCGAATCCGACACATCGCCCGCTCGATCACGCCCCACGGCTTCTCGTCCGCGCGTCGCGGGGCGTTGGCGCAGTAGAAGTAATCCCAGAGGTAGAGCACGGTCTCATTACGGTCCTTGAAAGCTCGCATGCCGAACGCCTCGGACAGGACCTCGACCGGTTGCGTGAAAAGTTCGCTGCCGGCCACGTCGCGCCGCGTTCGAGCCGGCGCCACCGGTTGCCCACGCCGCACCTTGATCGTCCCTGGCTCGACACGAGTCGAGCTGCGAGACACGGCGGAACGATGACAAACATCGCAACTACGAACCCGCAGCATTCTTGCCAGCCACCAGGTTGCGCGCGACGAGGTCACAGACCTTCGCGAAGCCTTGCTCGTCCGTGCCTTTCAGCACCAGCGATCGTGCGAGCCCTCGATCGAGGCCCATCTGCTCGAACAGCTCCGGCAGCACGTCCTTGTCGCGTTGATGTCCGTACGGCCCTCCGTTGCTGAGGTATTCGCCGGAGCACCACGGATCGAATTCGCGCGCTCGCTGCTCGATCCACCGTGTCATCTCGGCGGTCGACGGCTGCGTGACGAGCCGGCCCTGGTGAAATCGCGCGAGCCATTGCGCTGCCAGCGAGAGGCCCAGCACGTGCTGCGAGTAGAGAATGGCGACCGCAAACACCGACACTTCGGGAACCGCGGGATCGATCATGTGGTGGTAGAAGCCGTGCTGCGCTGCGAGCGGGTGGTCGGTCAAGCCAGCTGCTGTCTCGATCGCGAGTGCGGGCAGATTGGCGCTGCGGTCGTAGCCGGTCGCACAGATCAGGTAGTCGGCGTCGATCGCATCGCCGCGCTCGAGCAGGACGGTCTGCTCGCCGAGACCGACCACGCCGGACCTGATGCTGCGCACCGTCTTCAAGAAGGCGAGCTGGTCCGCCTTCATGATCGCGCCGCGATTGCGACAGACGTCGGACTCGGTCTCGAGCGGGTTGACGAGGAAGCCCGTCCGGATCAGCGGCGCCTGCAGGAGCTTCATCGCCCGTCCCCAGCCGAGCCTGCGCCGGAGTGCCTGGACGCCCATGTAGTAGAAGTAGAGCGCGGCGTTCCACGGCTCGCGCACCGGGTCGCTGTACAGCTTCTCGTACGACGTCGACCACAGACTCTTCACGTAGACCCACGTCAGATCCGCGACGCTCTCGGTGCCGCGAAATAGCGACAGGATCTCGTGCGCTGACTTGCCGGCGCCGAGCACGACGACCTTGCGGCGGTGAGCCACGATGTCGTCGAACATTTCCGGCGACAGCTCGCCGGAGTGGAGCACGCGGACGCGCGACGTGGCTCGACCCTCGAGCGCGGGGACGTGAGGTCGCCCCGAGTTGGAGAAGCCCGAGGCGCATACCACGACGTCGCACTCGTGCTGGCTCGGTTCGTTCGTGCGGACGTCGGTCGCGAACACCAGGCAACGGCTGCTACTGCGGGCGGGGCGGTAGACGATCCGGTCGACGCGACGGCCGTACACGATCTTGTCGGCGACCTGCTTGGCGCGCGCGTACGCCGAGAAGTACGTCCGCACCTCCTCCCCTGTCGCGTTGGGCTCGCGGCTCGCGAGCGGAGGGAAGTCATGAAATCGATAGCTGAACGACTTGGAGTGCATCGCGAGCGACGGGTATTTCGTCGTCGCCCAGACCCCACCGAGCTCGGTGCCTTGTTCGAACGCGATCACTTCGAAGCCCGCTTGCTGCATCGCGTGGAGCGCCGCGAGGCCAGCCGCACCCGCGCCGACGATCACCGCTGGGCGTTTCGTTCTGGGGACCGTCACGGCGCCGCGGTTGAATACAGATACACGATGAACGTGGTCCGTGGAGTTAGCGTGACTTCTCGGTTCGTCGCCACTCTCGTGGCGAACAGTTTTCGAGGCGACGAAAGAGAGCCGCAAGGTGGGTACCGGATGCACACCCGACATCTCGAGCGATCGCATCCAACTTCGCGTCGGTCTCGAGCATCAGGCGTTTGGCGGCGCGCACCCGTTCCGCTTCGAGCTCGCGCTGGAACGTGGTGTCCCCGTCATGAAGCCGGCGTTGCAGGGTTCGCGACGACACGCCAAGCGCACGCGCAGCACCATCGAGCGTGACCGTCAGATCGGCAGCCAGTTTTACACGCAGGGCGTTGACGAACTGCGGCGTGCCGGCGACTTCGGCAAACATGCCATCGAGCTCGGTACAGAACGCCACGCTCGCGTGAAGCCAGTCCGCCGCAGCCCCGAGGTCCTCGAACGTTTGCCATTCGAATGG
>JACCYD010000369.1 GCA_013696695.1 Deltaproteobacteria bacterium
GGATGGCGGTGACCTCGGCTTCTATCCATTCGCCGATTTCTCACCCGAGCTCGTCGCGATCCGTTGGGCGCGCGAGCACGGCGTGCCCGTCGTCGCGATCGATCTGCCGTCCGCGGAGCGCGGTGGCCGCGATCGCGAAGGCCAGTCGCTCGGCATCCACGAACGCCTGCGCGGTGCCGACGAAGATTCGTGGGAAGCGCTCGTCGAAGGCCCGGGCACGCTCGCGGATCCCGAGCGCGTTCGGCGCGCGGCGCTGCTCTACGGCTGGGCGCTGCGCCTCGATGCCGTGCGTGGCGGCGGGGTCTCCGAGCTCGATCTCGCGCGCGAGGCGTACATGCGCTCGGCGATCGCGAAGCTGCTCGACGATCCGTCGTATGGGGACTGGAACGGAGAGGCGCCGCCGAAGCCCGCCGCGAGCCCCATGGCGAAGAAGACGATCAAGAAGAAGACGCCGGGCAAGATCGTGCGTCGTGCCGGTGCTGCGCCCGAAGAATTTGAACCACAGGGGCGCAGAGGTCACAGAGAGGAAACAGACATTGGTCCTCTGCGGCCTCTCCGCCTCTGTGGTTTAGATCCCGCGAGCGGCCCGCGTGCAGACCGTGGAGACGATCGCGTTCGCGGTGCGAAGGCACCAGCGAAGCCCTCGACGCCGAAGCCGAAGACGAAGACCAAGCCCGACGACGCGGCGAAGCCGAAGGCGAGCAAGATCAAAAGCGACGAGGTTGCGAAGCCAGCCGAGCCCAAGGCGTCGTCGGCGAAGCGGGGCGGCAGTTCCAAGAGCGGGCCACGCGTCGCGGCGATCGTTGGATCGTTTCATGCGGCCGCGCTGCTGCCGGAGCCGGCGCTGTGGAAGCGGCCGAGGCCAGGGAGCGGCGAACGCGTCGAGCTGGTGAGCTCGCTGATTCCGTACGGCTTCGAGCTGCTCGACGACCGCAGCGGCTATCCGGCGGGCATTCGCGATCCGATGTGGCAGCAGCGGTTGTTCCAGACGCAGCGCGACAACGGCGACGTCGGCGGACTGGTCGCGTCGTGTCTGGTGGAGATCACGCGCGGCATCCGGCAGCGCGGACTACCGGCGAGCGTGCCCGACGCGCGTGCGGCGCAGGAGGTCGCGACCTCGCTCGCGCTGCTGCGCGGGCTGGCGACACCGGGGCGACGCGAGCTGGTCGAGGCCGTGCAGACGGCGCTCACGCACGGCGAGCTGATGGGGCGCGGCCGGATCGTCGCGAAGTCGATGGAGCTGGTGATGGTGGGGCGGGACCGTGGACACCTCGCGCCGGAGACGCCGCGCAGCGGACTCGCGCCGCACGTGATCGCGTTGCTCGACGAGCTGCGGCTGCCGCGCGGCGCCAAAGGATCGATGACGGAGCCCGAGGAGCTGCGGCTCGATCCACTGCGCTCGCCGCTCGATCGCCGGCGCTATGTCGCGCTCGCGCGCATGAGAGCGTGCGGGATTCCGTATGGCACCGAGCAGGAATCGGCGGCGGTGGGCGGCGTCGAGAGCCTGACCAGCGTGTGGCGCGTGATGTTCACGCCATCGACGGAGGCCGTGATCGAGCTCGCCGGGTTGCGCGGCGTCACGCTCAAGCAGGCCGCGACGGGAGCGCTGCGTGCCGAGCACGGCAAGGCCGCCGCAGCCGACAAGCTGACGGCCGTCGCGCTGGTCGAGCTGGCCGGGGACGCCGCGAATGCAGGCGCGGGCGACCTCGTGCGCGAATGGCTCGTCGAGCTCGCGGGATCTCGGCTCGCGGAGGCAACGCTTGGCGAGCTGATCGCCCTGGTCGCGTTGATCGATCGCGTGATCGCGGGACACGTGGTCGGCTTGCCGGCAGATGCCGATGATGCGGTGCTCGGCGAGATCGACGTGTTCGTGCCACCGCCGATCGATCGCGCGCGGGTGATCAGCACCGCGGTTGCTTCGATCCTCGGGCTCGCGGGCTCCGAGTCGCTCGCCGATGCGCGGTCGCTCGCGGAGCTGGTGCGCGTGCTCGAGCGACCGGAACATCAGGGGCTCGGCGATGGTCGACTCCGGTGGTCGATCGATCAGCTGGTCGAGACCGGTACGCCTCTGATCTCGGGAGCCGCCTCGGTCGTTCAGGTCCTGATCGGCATGCGCGAGCCCGAGCCGCTGTCGGTGACGATCGGCGCGTGGCTCGATAGCGCCGTCGACATCGAGACCCGGCGCGCTCTGGCCGCACGGCTGCGCGGCGCGATCGCGATCGCCGGCCCGCTGTTCGAATCCACACCGGTGTTCCTCGACGGACTGTGCGAGCGCGTCGAGAAGCTGATCGACCACGAGTTTCTGCCGCGCGTCGCAGCGCTGCGTGAAGGCTTCGATACGCTATCGACCGCGGGCCGCCACCGGTTGTTGCAGTCCCTCGGCGACCGGCTCGGCGAGACCGACGCGCGAGGGCTGGGCCTCGACGTCACGGTCTCGATTCCGGCGGAGCTCCTCGCTGCCGCAGCCGCGGCGGATGCCGCAGGCCGATCGGCGGCAGATCGCATCGCGCGCCCGAGCCTCGTCGCTCCGCCACCTGGCGCCGTTCGTCCCGCACCCGCCACGCCGCAACCCGGCCCGGATCACCAGATCGGCGTGCGCGATCGCTGGCGGATGATCCTCGGGCACGAACGCGACAAGATGAATCCGACCTCGCGCCGCGCCGCGCGTGCGCTCGACGAGCTCTACGGCACCGGCCACGGCGAAGGATCGCGCAGCGAGCTCGGCGGTGGTGGCGGTCAAGAGGACGGCTACCCGACGGTGCGCGAGTGGCGCGACGAGATCGAGGCGCTGTTCGGCGCGAGCGTGTTCGAGGAGGTCGCGGCGCAGGCTGCCGCCCAGGGCAGGGTGGGCGCGCTACTCGAGCTCGATCCATCGCAGATCACGCCGTCGGTGGAGCTGCTCGAGCAGGTGCTGTCGCTCAAGGGTGGGCTCGGCGAGGCGCACCTCGGTCGGCTGCGCTCGATCATCCAGCGCGTCGTCGATCAGCTCGTGCGCGAGCTCGCGGTGCGCGTGCGACCCGCACTGCACGGCGCGACCAGCAATCGTGCGACGCGCCGCCCGACCGGAACGCTGCATCTCGCGAAGACGGTGTCGGCGAACCTCGCGCAATTGCGAGTCGACCCGGACTCCAACAAGGTCACGTTCATCCCCGAACGCCTGTTCTTCAAGGCGCGCAGCCGGCGCCACATGGACTGGCATGTCGTCCTCGTGGTCGACGTGTCCGGATCGATGGAGCCGTCGGTGATCTACAGCGCGATGATGGCGGCGATCCTGTCGGCGGTGCCGTGGATCGGCGTGCGCTTCATCGCGTTCTCGACGGAGATCGTCGATCTCTCCGAGCACGCGCACGATCCGCTCGCGCTACTGCTCGAGGTCGCGGTCGGCGGCGGCACGCACATCGCGAAGGGCCTGCGTTACGCGCGCTCGCTCGTCACCGTGCCGCAGCGAACCATCGTGATCACGATCTCCGACTTCGAGGAGGGGTTCTCGATCGACGGCCTGCTCGGCGAGGTCCGCGCACTGGTCGAGGCCGGCGTCATCTGCCTCGGGCTCGCCGCTCTCGACGATCGCGGTGCGCCTCGCTACGCGGTGCCGATCGCCGAGCAAGTCGCAGCGGCCGGCATGCCGATCGCCGCGCTCACGCCGATGGAGCTCGCGCGCTGGATCGGAGAGCAGATCAAATGACGCGTTCTCCAGGTCGGCCAATGATCGCTGCGGAGCTGGCCGGCATGCTGACGGCCGCGATCCCACCGCGCCTGATCAAGAAGCTCGACGCCACGCCGACCCTCGCCGAGGCCTGGACCTGGACCGCGACGTCGGTGACCACCGACAAGGGCGAGACGGTGACGTTCGTCGTCGTCGACGACGTGATCACCGCGCTGTCCTGCTCGTGCTTGCTCGCCCCGAAATGCCTCCACGTCGCCGCGGTGGTCACCCTGCTGGAGCCCGCGGAAGGGGCCGTCGCTGCGGTGGTCACCGCCGTCGACGCGCCGGTCAGCGCCGAGCCTGTAAGTGGCGATTCGATCGCCGCCGCGAAGCGCGCGTTTCGCGCAGGCTCCGACGTGCTCGCCGGTGGCGCCGAAGCCGCCGGTGCGTTCGCGCAAGCCGAGCTGCTGCGCGCGATCCACGCGTGTCGCACGGCCGGACTGCATCGCCTCGCGGGCGGGCAAACGCGGATGCTCCGCTCGATCCGCGAGCTGCGCTCGGATCGTCCCGAGTTCGCGCTCGAGACCCTCACCGCCGATCTTCGCGACGTCCTCACCGTCTCGCATGCACTCTCTGCAGGCGACACCCGCCCCGAGCTGATCGGCACCGCCCGCCGCGACTACGCGAGCGCCGGCAATCTACGCCTCCGCGGCGTGCTCACCGAAGCGATCGTCGCGCGCTCGGGGTATGCGGGCGCCGCGACGTATCTGATCGACGACAAGGGCCGGATGTACACGCGCTCCGATGTCGCGCCCGGTGATGCGGGCCGCGCCGCCGGTGCCTACGACGCCTCGGCGGGTATCGGCGATGCCGTGCTGCCACACCGCGAGCTGTGCCGCACCGGGTTGTTCGTGTCCGATGCCACCGCCTCCGCCGACGGCCGCCTCGGTGCCGGGCAGAAGGTCCGCGCGGTCCGCGCCTCCGAGCCATCGCGCTGGGACGCCGAGCCGCTCGCGTCGCGATTCAGCAGACCGATCCGCGATCAGCTCGCGGCGATCGCCGACTGGGACGCCGAGCCCGATGACGAGCGTCCCGCCGGCTGGGACTTCCTGTATCTCGACGGCATCGTCGTCGGTGGACCCGGCGGTGTCGGCATCGTCGCGCAGGATCACATCCTCGTTCGCCTCACCACGCCCCTCGAGCAACGCGCGCTCGCGGTCCGCGACAACCTCGTGATCCTGGCGCGCTCGACGGGACTCGCCGTTCGCGCGATCGGGCGCGTGCGCGTCGGCAGTCCACGCCAGGTCGAGATCCTCGCGCTCGGCCCGGCGCCCACCGAGACTCGCCTCGTGCTGCCCGAGGCGTGGCACGGTCGCGCGAATCTGGCGTACGACCGACTATCGATAGCTCCGCTCGGCGAACCGCCGCCGCTCGAAGTCGCGCCCGCGCCGCCCTCCGACGATCTGCTCTCGCCACTGCGCCGCCGCGTCGAACGCGCGGTGCTCGGCGGTGCCGGCACGCTCCCTACCCACGCGATCGGTGAGCTCGATCGCGAAGCCGCGCAGCTCGCCGACCGCGCACTTCGCGGCGGCGCCGAGACGCTGCGCGATCTCGCGGCGCTCGCCCACGATGCGGGCCGCGGCGCGACCGGCGTGCG
>JACCYD010000371.1 GCA_013696695.1 Deltaproteobacteria bacterium
CGTCGATGCGCAGCGAGAGCGGACGATCATCGTGATCGGTGAGCGGATGAATCCGCGCGCCGACGACGCGCTGCCGTGGGAGGAGCTCGCGCAGTACGACGCCGTCTACCTCACCGGCGCGGATCGTGCGGGCATTCGTGCGGCGCGCATGGCCAGGAAGCTGGTCGCGACGTCGCGCATCGTGCCCGTGCTGCGCGAGGCAGCCGTCGAGCTCGACGTGTTGATCGGTAGCGCCAGCGATCCAGGGGAGCACTACGACGGAAGTCTGGTCCCGGCGCCTCGCACGATCGTGCGCACCGATGGCGAACGCGGCGGCAGCTATCAGATCGGCGATGACGTGCATCAGTACGCGGCGGTACCGACGAAGGTCAGCGGCGATACCTACGGCGCGGGCGACACGTTCGCGGCGGCGCTCACCTACGCCCTCGCCGAGGGCAAGTTGATCGGAGAGGCGCTCGACGATGCCGCGCGCCGCGCGGTGGCGGTGCTCGCACACACCGGCCCGTATTCGTGATCGAAGGAGCCCCGATGACCGAGCGCCAGTTCCTGCCGACAAACGTTGCCGTCCTCACAGTCTCGGACACCCGCACCCTGGCGGATGACACGTCGGGTCAACTGATCGTCGATCGGTTGACCGAGGTTGGCCACCGGATCGTGGCCCGCCAGATCGTGGTCGACAGCGAGCTCGCGATCCGCGCCCAGCTCGCGGTGTGGATCGCCGACCCGGCCGTCGAGATCGTGATCGCGACCGGAGGCACGGGGGTGACACCTCGCGATGTCACGCCCGAGGCGTTGGCCCCGCTGGTGACCAAGGCGATTCCAGGGTTTGGCGAGCTGTTTCGGTGGATCTCGTACGAGGAGATCGGCACCTCGACGATCCAGAGCCGGGCCGAGGCAGCGCTGTGTGGGCAAACCTTCGTGTTCCTGCTCCCGGGATCGACCGGTGGGGTGCGAACCGCGCTGGAGAAGATCCTGATCCCCCAGCTCGACCACCGGCTGAAGCCCTGCAACTTCGTGATGCTACTCCCGCGGATCAAAGCCGAGCCGACCGGCCGGGGATAACGACTGGTCCCTCACTTGGCGCTGGCACCGTTCGGGGCCCCACGTACAATCGAGAGATGCTGCACGCTGTCCAAGCTCCCGTCTTGAAGCTGATCGCAGTGGCCGGCGCGAGTGTCGCGGCCATGGCTGGATTCAGCGGCAAGACTTGCTGTTCGAACGAGGTCACGCAAAACCTCGTGCTCTACGCGCCGGAAAAGCCGGGCGCGATCTACCTCACCGCGTTCGAGAACGATCACGCGACGGTCACGCTGAAAGAAGCGGGCTCGTATCGGATCACGTTCCAGACGCGCGCGACCCTGCCCGACACCTGCGAGTGGATCGCCACCGAGGTGCTGGTTCCGCTCGACGAGCGTCGTTATGCATACTCGTACGACGAGCGCATGCTGTCATGCGCTCCGGATGCCGAGCCGCGCTACGTCGCGACGCCGCGGACCGGTCTGGTCGTCGTCGAAGACTGACCTGACGTGATACGGTCGAGCCGATGAGCTCGCTCGACCTGGCCTTGCAGCGCGCGCTGTCGGTCCGGCTCAACCTTCAGATCAGCCTCTCTCAGCTACCGATGATCGAGGAGTGGATGGATATCCACCTCGACCGCTGGCTCGAGCACAACCCGATGCCGCCCGAGATGCCGAACGGCGAGGGCGTGTCGTACCTCGCGATGATCGGCAGCGATCTGCGCCGAATCTGGTGGGGCGCGTGGGGTGCGCCGCGTGGCTTCGTGCCGAAGATGGCGGACTACTTCAAGCTCTGCAACATCGCCAAGAGCGATGCCGCGTTGCTCGATCAGATCGGCGAGCAGCTCGAACCGGAGCTGGTCGGCTCGTGGATCGGCGTGTGGGGCGGCAAGGTGACCACCGGCTGGCACTTCCTCGATCCGAACCCGTGGACGAAGGTCGAGAAGATGTTCGGCACCCACGAGGCGAAGTACCAGATCAAGAACCTGATCGAGGAGCTCAAGGCCGAGCGGATCGAGCGCTTCACGCAGGCGATCGGCGACGACGCGTACTCGGAGCTCGAGGTCGCGATCCCCGGAGACACGGTCGACGAGCAGGTCGCCACGCTGTCGGCGAGCTTCGCGAAGCTCACCGGTGCGCCGCTCGCCGAGCCGCTGCTCGAGCGGCTGCGCGCGATCTCGTTGCCGGCGTTCGCACTCGCGGTGCGGATCCGCGGCGGTTCGATCGCCCGCGTCGGAGCGCTGGTGCCGGGCATCAACCTCGCCGACATCACGAAGCTGTGTGCGGAGGCCAAGGTCGGCATCGATCCGAAGCTCGAGAAGATCGTCGGTGCGCTCGGCGAGGGCATCGCGCGCGTCGAATACGGCCGGGCCGGAGATCGCGCCGGCGTCGATGTGTATCTCGAGCCCGGCGATGCGTCCCCCAACCAGCCAGCAGCTGCGCCGTCCGCAGCGAACTGATGGCGCGTGTCGATGCCTTGCTCGCGAGCGACGACGCGCTGATCGCGCAGTGCGAGGTCGATCGCTATCGCGCCTCCGGGCCGGGTGGGCAGCACCGCAACCAGACCGAGAGCGCGGTGCGGTTGCGGCACAAGTTGCTCGGCGTGGCCGCGATCGGCGAGGACAGCCGTTCGCAAGCCGAGAACAAGGTGCACGCGGTGCGGCGCTTGCGATCGGCGATCGCGCTCGACCTTCGCGAGCCGGTCGGGCTCGAGCACTACGTCCCTTCCAGGCGCCTCGCGGCGATGGTGGCCGGCGGCACCGCACCCCTCGGCGCGAAGACGCGCTTGACCGGCGATTACTGGGCGGCGATGGCGGAGCTCCTCGATCTGCTGGTTGCCGGCGACCTCGAGATCGGCACCACCGCACAGCGGCTCGGCATCACGACGGGTGCGATGTCGAAGCTGCTACTCCACGACGACCAGGTCGGACGTGTGGTCAACGACTTGCGCCGCGCAAAGGGCATGCGTCCGTTGCGGTGAGACGTGAGAGGCTCGTGTCGTGGGGATTCTCGTGCACGCCGACGATGCTTCGATCGTTCGCC
>JACCYD010000803.1 GCA_013696695.1 Deltaproteobacteria bacterium
GTGCGCGAGGTGTGCTTCTTGATCGGTCGCGGCGGCGCGATCCTCTACGCAGATGCGTCGACCAGCCCGGCGGCGTTGCCGGACTCGCGCACCCGCTGGGAGGCGATCTGGGAGCACCGCGAGGAGCTCGAGGCGATCGTGCACTCGCATCCGATGGGTCCCTCGGCGTTCTCCGCGGAGGACGAGTCGACGATGGCGGCGATCGACGCCGCGCTCGGCAAGGCGATGCACTACTGCGTGGTCGCTCCGCGCGTCACGATCTCGCGCACCGGCCTCGAGGCCGCGATCACGAATCTCGATCCCGAGCCGTGGTGGGCGCACCTGCTGCGGCTGGCTTCTGGAATGAAAGGGAACTCGAAATGACGATCTTGAACATCACGTACCAGGGCCGTTCGGCCGACTACCACCTCGACCTCGACCACGCGACCGGCGATGCAGACATCCGCCGCATCGCAGTGGAGGTCGTGCGCTCGGGCGGTGTGCGCGGCTTGCACCTCCCGAACCTGCCGATGAGCACGTTCAACACGTTCGTTGTCGACCGTCTGCGTGCGCCGAACGGCGAGCAGCGGATCTACCTGCGTCCGAAGGTGCCGTTCGGTTGTCAGCTCCGCGTATAAGACACCGATGGCGAAGCGCATCCTCATCTGCGGCGTGGGGGCACTCGGCTCGACGTGCGTCTACTTCATTCGCAACGTCGAGGCCGAGCTTCGCCTGGTCGACTTCGATCGCGTCGAGAGCAAGAACCTCTCGGCGCAATGGTTCGTCAAGCAGTCGGTGGGTAAGAACAAAGCGGAGGCCGTGCGCCTCCAGCTTGCCAACTTCTTCGGGACGTCCGCTGGCAAGCAGGGCGCGGAGGCGATGGGCGTTCGATTGGCAACTACCAACGTGGCGCAGCTCCTCGCCGGCTGCGATCTGGCGGTCGATTGCTTCGACAATGCCGACAGCCGCAACGTGCTGTCGGAAGGCGCCCGTGCGGCCAACGTCCCGCTTCTTCACGGGGCGCTCGCCGCCGACGGCACCGTCGGGCTGGTCCGTTGGGACGAGCGGTTCACCGCCGACAAGGAGGATGTCGAGGGGCAGGCCACCTGTGAAGGTGGCGAGCATCTCCCGATGATCGGCTTGGTCGGCGCCACGTTGGCTCGATCCATCCAGGACTTCCTCAAGTCCGGGGACCGCAACGACTACCTGGTCTCGCTCTCGGGATCCGTCCAAACGAGCTGAAATCCCCAGCCTTCTGCTACCATGCGCCTAGTGCGGGCTCTATGCGCAGGCTCCCTGATGCTGGGGCTAGCTGGCTGTAATCAGCTACTGGGGATTTCGAATCCGGTGGCCGGCGATGCGACCGCGCCCGATGGTCCCCGTCCGGACGGTCCGATGGATCCGGATGCCGCCCTCGATGCACCACCTGCGTGCACGACGTCGCACGCGTTCGGTGGCGAGATCACGTCTGCGGTCGGCGGCACCGGCGTCGCGATGGTGGTCAGCGACTTCAGCCCGAACGCCGAGCGCGATGTCGCGGTCGCGATCACGACGGATACCGTGATCATGGAGGGTGACAACGCCGGCACCTTCACCGCGACCCAATCGCTGACCGAGCCGGCGACGTTTCTGGTCGCCGAGGACTACGACCTGATCGGCGCGCGCAAGGATCTGGTGCTCCTCACCGCGACCACGGCCGTCGTGCGGCAGCAAATCGAGACCGGCGCCCAGGGTCAGTTCACCGCGGCGGCACAACCGTTGACCGGCCCGTTCGCTGGAGCCTCCGGACTCGGGACCTCCGAATACGGCGGCAACCTGGTGAGCGATGTGGTGATCACCGACGACAGCGGCGTCACGCCGTTCATCTCGATTGCCGCTGCCGGCACATTCAACCGTGGCACCAGCGTCGGTGCGGCGGGCGACAAGCTGGTGTTCGCCGGTCAGATCGACAAGGAGAACGATAGCGACGTCCTGGTCGTCGACGCCGCGGGCAACGTCAAGCTCGTGCGCTCGAACGGTGCCGATGGCTTCGATGCTCCGACCACCGTGGCAACCGGCGCCACCGGTCTCGGGGTCGGCGTCGGCAAATTCGACGACGACACGTTCCTCGACATCGTCGTCGCGACCGCCACCGGCGGTGAGATCTATCTCCAGAACTCGGCGTCGCCCGGCGTGTTCACGAAGCAGACCGGCACGTTCGGCGGCATCCTCAGCACGGTTCCGCTGCTGATCGGGGATGTCAATGCCGATGGCCTCGACGACGTCGTCACTCCGACAGCGGTCGTCATGCAGTGCCCGACCACGCGCGTCTTCACGCAGGTCGAGGAGCTCGATGCCACACAGGCCGTCCTTGCCGACGTCAACGGGAATGCCAAGCTCGACCTGTTGCGACTGACGGGGACGAATCTGGTGGTGAGGCTCCAATGATGAAGGGTGGGCTCGCGAACGTCGGCGACGTGCTCGGCGGCAAGTACAAGGTCGAGCAGATCCTCGGCATCGGTGGCATGG
>JACCYD010000374.1 GCA_013696695.1 Deltaproteobacteria bacterium
CGCACGTGCAGCTGTTCGAAGGCACCACCGACGACGCGCTGCGCACCGCGGTCGAATCCGCCGAGATCATTCCCGTCAACGAGATGAATGCGAACGTGCCGGCAGAGCTCGGTGCGATCTGCATGAAGGCACTGACGCGAGATCCTGCAGGTCGGTATCAGAGCGCGAAGGTGATGGCCGCCGAGATCTCGTCGGTGCTCGACGACGCCGGGTATCCCGACGGGACCGAGGCGATCGCGAAGTGGATCGCGAAGGAGTACCCGCCCGGGGCCGCGCCTGCACCGATTCCGGTACCCGCCCCGATCGTCGCTGCGGCGAGCAAACCGATGAACCAGACCGTGATGGGCATGACGCCGATGGGGCAGCCTCGCGCGCCGGCGTCGCCAAGCCAGCCCCCACCGGATGTCATCCAGCTCGACACGCCGACGATGATCCCGCTCGACGTCAAGAAGCAGCCCGCGAAGCCGGTCCACGACACGCTCCTCGATCCGCGTCCCGCGTTCCTCGAGCACAAGCCGGGGACGGTCACGCAGGGCTGGGACGTCGTCGAGGAGCCCAAGCCGGAGCCTTACAAACCACGGCCGAAGTCGATCTCGGCACCAGCGCAGTTACCGGACTGGGTGAAGCGCTCCAGTGGCACGCAGCCGCCACCGATCGCGGAGGCCAAGCCGCCCGCACCGCAGATCGTGGAGAACAAGCCGTTCTCGCCGTCGCAGACGTTGCAAGGCGTGACGTCGAATCCGGCGATCCTGATCGCACCTCCGGTGGCCACCGGCGGCGCGTCCATCCCGCCGAGCGCGATGGTGCCTGGGCTCAAGCTTCCCGATGCACCGCCCGGCGCGACGATCTCGGCCGACAAGCCTTCTGCGTTCGCGACGACGTCGGTGGTCGGCTCGTCGATCTCGACGGCGGTGCCGGGCGTCTCGTTGGTCGCGCCCGGATTCCAGGGCAACCGGACGTCGGTGATGGGATCGAACGCGATCATCGAGGCCGTGAACGCGTCGGTGTCGGCGGCGAATCCGCCAAAATCGCCGGCGATCGCGCCCGTTGTCCAAGCGCCCCTGGTGCCGATGGCGCCGGTGCTGCCCACCTCTCATGTCGCGTCGCCCGCGCCTGCGATCAAGATCTCCGAGGCCGTGACGCTCGGCACGCCCGCAGTGGCGCCGATCGAGTCGACGCCGCAGATCACGATCCCGCGCACGGCTACGCCGGACCCGGATATCCGCGGCGTCAAATGGGAGGACACGCCGAAGGCCGGTACCGCGAAGCCGAGCCCGAGCCAGGGGAACGCTGCAGGTGCGATCTCCGCGTCGTCCGCGGTGAAGCTGCCGCCGCCTGCCGACGACGATTTCGCCGAGAAAGAAGCGTCCTCGGTTTCGCACGCTCCGAAGCGCGGCACCGGCAAGGGCGACGTGCTGGCCGGCTGGGGGATGAGCACCGATTCGCATGCCGCGCTCAACCCGCTCGGCGACGACGACTCGTATGAAGAAGATCGCCGCCGGACCAAGAAGCGCCTGATGCTCGCGATGGGCGGCGCCATCGGTGCGGTGGTGCTCGTCATCGTGATCGCGTTCGCCATGTCGGGCGGCAAGAAGACCGACGACGCGCCGGTCGCGAAGTCGACGACGCCGATCGGTGATCCGACCCAGGCCGGCGGTGGGCAACCGGTCCCCGAGCCGACCAAACCAACGGAGCCGATCAAGCAGGCCGAACCGATCACGCCAGAGCCCACGACGCAGGAGCCCGAGCCACTGCGTGCGGAAGATCCACATGGCTCGGCGAAGATCGATGTGCCGCCGCCCGAGCCGGTGCCGGTGCCCGCGAAGCTCGAGCCCAAGAAGCCCGATCCGGTGAAGCTCGAGCCCAAGAAGCCCGATCCGATCAAGATCGCCCCGAAGCCGCCCGAGCCCAAGAAGCCCGATCCGATCAAGATCGCGCCCAAGCCGCCGGAGCCCAAGAAGCCGATCGATCCGCCCGATGCCAAGCCGAAGGTCGACTCGGCCTCCGCGTACAAGACCGGGTTCCAGCAGTACGTCAAAGGCGATTCGCTCGGCGCGCTAGCGACGTTCAAGGAAGCGCTCGCGAGCAACCCCGGCTACGCACCCACCTGGCGCGGCATCGGCATGGTCTACGAGAAGCTGGGGCGCAAGTCCCAAGCCGTGACCGCGTTCAAGCGTTACCTCGAGCTGTCACCGAACGCCGGTGACGCCGAGCAGATTCGCAATCGACTTGAGAGGCTCGGGTCATGAAACGTGCACTGTTCGTTCTCGCCACCCTCGGCGCGACCACCACGGTCGCGTACGCGCAGACCAAGCTCCTCGTGCTGCACGCCGACGGCAAGGCCGACGCCAGGACGCGGCAGAAGGTCGACACCGCGATCGTCAAGCTCGCGCGTTCCGGGCCCGACGCCGTGACGCCCGGTGAGATCACGTACGCCGAAGCCGCCGCGATGGTGGGGTGCAAGCCCGAAGATGCGAGTTGCCGCGACGAGGTGATCGACACGCTCGCCGTCGACGAGCTCGTGATCGTCAACGTCAATCCCAAGCCGCCCGGCTTCGAGATCGTGGTCCGGCGCGCGAAGAAGGGTGGAGCGGTGCACGACGCGTCGGCGATCGTCGCGGCCGACAAGATCGATCAAGTGGGAGCGCTGGGTCCGCTGTTCGGCGTCAGGTCGATCACCGTCGAGCCGCCGCCCAAGCCGATCGACACCAAGCCGATCGGTCCGCAACCGCCGATCGAGCCCAAGCCCGTCGATCCGAAACCGATCGACACCAAGCCGATCGAGCCCAAGCCCGTCGACACCAAGCCCGCCGACCCGGTGCCGGGCATCGGCCAGCCCGATCCAATGACGAAGCCGGCGGAGCCGATGCGAAGCGACAAGCAGCCCAAGGATCGTCGTCGCCTCCAGATCGCCGGCATGGCGGGGGGGGGCGGCATGGTGTTCCTGAGCGTCATCCTGTGGGCGTCCGCCTCCGGCGTGCAGGGCCAGATCGACGACGCGCCAGCCCCGCGCAACCGCCAGGACGTGCTGAACCTCGCGGACCTCGAGAAGCGGGGCGACAGCCTCGCGAACTGGGGCAACTTCTTCTTCGTCGGTGGCTTGGTGCTCGGCGGCGTCAGCACCTACTTCTACGTCAGGAACAAGCGCGCGCGGAGCAGTGCCAAGGAAAAGACCGCGTGGTTCGCGCCGACGCTGTTCGACCACGGCGCCGGCGTGACGTTCACTTTTCAAGGAGCGCCATGAGGAAGCTCGTCCTGCTGTTCGCACTCACCGCGTGCTCGATCAACCACCGCACCGACCAGCTCGCGTGCGAGAGGCAGAACGATTGCGATCGCGGTCAGACGTGTAGCGATGGCTTCTGTCTCACCGTCGGCAACCCCGACGACGGGCCGGGCCCCGATCCTGACGGGGGGCCGCGGCCCGACTCGTTCAGCTGTCCCGCGCAGTGCACCTCGTGCCAGCTCGCATCGATGACGTGCACCGTCGATTGCGGTCAGTCGCCCGCGACGTGTCAGTTGCCGATCAACTGCCCGCCCGGCTTCAACTGCAACATCCTGTGCACGCGCAACGAGGGCTGCGAGACCATCAACTGCACGCAGGGCGAGTCTTGCAACATTCAATGCAAGGGCAACGGGACGTGCGACAACGTCACGTGCGGTGCCGGCAAGTGCAACGTCGAGTGCACGGGCGCCATGGCGTGCCGCGGCGTCGATTGCCACCAGTCGTGTGCGTGCGACGTGGCGTGCGGGAACAACGCCACCTGTCTCAACGTGTCGTGCCCGGGCGAACCGCTCCAGTGCTCGGGCTTCGGGCTGGACCGTTGCAGCTCCGACGACGACGGCTGCAACACCTGCGAATAGACTGGAGAGCAACCTCAGCGCATGTACGTGCTGCTGTTGAACCACCACTCGGCTTGAACGCCGAGGAAGTGGGTCCACGTCTGGTTCTGACGCGGATCCTGATCGACGAACGAGTCGCGCGCGGCCGCGTTGAAGTGCGCGGCGCGATAGACGAGACGAATCTGCGGGCGATCGTAGCCCGACGGGCCCATCGGCGAGAACACGATCATCGGCGCGATCTGGAACACGCCCGGATCCTCGGCGCGCTGGGTCACCGGGTTGAGGCCACGCGGGAACCGCGCTTGATACGACACGTCGGCGCCGGCGAACACCGGGCCCATGACACGCGCGAGGGGACGCACGGCGAGCGTGTACTCCCAGCCGTCGTCGAAGTCGGTCGTGTTGCCGTCGGCGTCGACGAATCGTCGCGATAGCGCACCGAGCATGACGCTGCCGCGCGGGTGATCCCAGTTGCCCGACGCGCCGAACGTCAGCTCGCTCGCGCGCTTGCTCTTGAGATCGCCACCGAAGCTGGTGGGCGGTGCGAGCTCGTCGAACGCCGCGAGGCCGCGCGCGTAGCGCATGAACAGATTGAGGTGTCGCCGGTAGTTCAGCTTCGAGGGCGCGAAGCCCCAGGTGCCGAGCTGCGCGCCGATCAAGTAGCCAGTGTCGGCCGGTAACTCCTCGAACGTGCCGTCGGTGCGGCGCTGGCGGGTGCCGCTACCGAGGCCGTGGACTTCGCCGTGAAGCTTGAGCTTGAAGTTCGCGCTCTCGGGGCGATCGATCAGCAGATAGCTCGCGGTCGCGCTGCCGACGATGCGCTGGCGGTTGAGCTGCTCGATCGTGCGCGCGCCCTGTTCGGGATCGGGCACGTCGATCTGCTGGAACTGGAACTCGCTCGGTTCCTCGAGGCGATTGAAGCCGACGTGCGCGGCGAGCTCGACGGCATCGCCACCAGTCGCGGACTCCGACTTGCGATAAAGCAACCCGCCGCCGACGGTGTTCTGATCGTCGAGCGGCCAGTAGTCGAACAGGTAGATGTCGTCGCCGCGGTACATCCGCGAGCCAACCCAGCCGGTGAGATCCTTCGTCAGCTGCGCGTCGAGGTAGACGTTGCGGATCGCGGGCTGCGCGTCGAAGTTGCCGGTGTCGTGGAACAGCGTGCCGTCGAAGGCGAGCGTGAACACCGGGCGCAGCCGCATCCCCGTCGGGGTGTCGACGCTGTACTGGAAGTCGAGCTCGAAGTAGCTGTCCTCGACGATGCGCGGGCCATGCGCGACGACCGTCGCTGCCTCGGGCTTGCCACCGCGGAGATCGCTACCGGCGACCACGCGGCCGTACGAGCCGAACCGAAACCCGGTGTCCTTCTTCGACACCGGTAGCGGGGCGGGCGGCGTCGCGACGATCTCGACGACCGCCACAGGCTTCGGTGGCTCGGCGGGTGGTACCGGGTTCACCGGCTCGGGCTCGGGCGGCGGAGGCGTGGGCTCCGGCGTCGGGGAAGGGTTCTGCGGATCTTCGGGTGGCGGGGGGGCGCCACCGTTTGGCTGCGCGAACGCGGAATGGGTGCCCACAAGCACCAGCGTCACGGCAATCGCAGACCGCATCGGCGCGGACACGAGCACGAAGCGTGCCCGCACGGCAACGGCACATGTTCAGGATCTAGTGTGGTGGTTGTGGTTGCGCGTTGTGTTCCGCAACGACGCGACGAGGCGAACCACACCTTGTGATCGTTGTTTCGTCTCCGTGCCCGTGCGTCAACTCAGGACCGAATCCTTGGCGTTCGCTTCGCGTCCCCCGCTCAGGGCAGCGGGCGCTTCTGAGAAGCGATCTGCTTCTTCTTCGCCTTCTTCGGCTGCACCTTTGCCTGCCACGTACGCCGGCTCACCGGTTTTGCTTTCGCGCTTGGCTTCGCGGCCGGCGCTACGTCGGCGGCGGGCTCTTTCGGCGTGCGCGGCGTGAACTCGCCGGCCTCTGCGCGAGGAGCGATCAGGAATGCCACGAGGAGAAAGACCAAGCTGCGCATCGCCAGCGTGTTTACTGAACGGCGTTGCAGATCGCAACGAGTCGTTCTTGGCCATCCCTGACAGCAGGCGCAACCCACGAATTCGCTGGATCAATCTCGCGGCGTGGTGTCCCCTCCGCGTGGCATGAGCCTTGATGCAATCGTGCGAATGCGTTGCCTTCTGCTCGCGCTCGTCGTTGCCCTCGCGGGATGCCCGTCCGAGCAGCATCCCGGTGATGATGACGTGCCGGGCGATGCCGGCCCAGGTGACGACGGCGGGATTCCCGCCTGCGCGAATCCGATCGCGTCGTGCAGCGTGACGATCACGTACAAGGGCGCGGGCACCGACGTCGTGCTGCGCGGCGACTTCGCCGCCGATGGTTGGACGGTTGGCATTCCGATGGTCAAGACGGCCGCCGGCTTCGAGGCGACGCTGCCGGTCGGCGATCAGCAGGTGATCGTCTACAAGTTCGTCGTCGACGGAAACTGGATCGCGGATCCCGACAACGCGCGCCGCTCGCCCGATGGTCACGGTGCGTTCAACAGCGTGCTGCGCGCCGACTGCGATCAGTGCCCTGCTCGCCCGGCGATCGACTGGCGCGATTCGATCATGTACTTCGTGATGATCGATCGGTTCGCGAACGGCGCCCCGAACAACGATGCGCCGGTCAACGGCGTCGAGTATCCCGGCCAGTATCAGGGCGGCGATTTCGAAGGCCTGCGCCAGAAGATCGAAGAGGGCTACTTCGACGACCTCGGCATCAACACGCTGTGGTTGACGTCGCCGATCGATAACGCGAACAACTCGAATCCGGGCTCCGATGGCCACGCGTACTCCGGCTACCACGGGTACTGGCCGGCGGATCTCGAGGCCGCCGAGAGCAAGCTCGGCACCGAGGCGGAGCTCAAGGCTGTGGTCGATGCGGCGCATGCCCGCGGCATCCAGGTGCTGATCGACTACGTGATGAATCACGTGCACACGCAGAGCCCGACGTACCAGCAGCACCCCGAGTGGTTCTGGCCGAACGACAACGGCTTCGGTGGCAACTGCGTGTGCGGCTCCGGCTGCAGCTGGGACAGCGACCGCCTCAAGTGCTGGTTCGATCCGTTCCTTCCAGACTTCGATTTCCGCAATGCCGACGCGCGGCGCTACTCGGTCGAGAACGCGATGCAGTGGGCGAAGCGAATCGGTGTCGATGGCTTCCGGCTCGACGCGGTCAAGCACATCGAGAACGTGTGGCTGACCGATCTCCGCGCGCGCGTCAACGCAGAGGTCGCGTGGGACCAGCGCTTCTACATGGTCGGCGAGACGTTCGACGGCAGCCGCGATCTGATCAAGTCGTACGTCAACCCCGACACCATGCTCGATGGTCAGTTCGACTTCCCGATGCGCGGCCAGATCCTGTCGACGCTGCTGCGGCGCGATGGCTCGATGGGCGATCTCGCGGGCTTCCTCTCCACCAACGACGGCTTCTACGGCGCGGGCTCGGTGATGTCGACGTTCATCGGCAATCACGACGTCCCGCGCGCGGTGCACCTCGCCGAGGATGCTCCGCTGTGGGGCTCGTGGGATGGCGGCAAGGAGCGCGCGTGGTCGAACAAGCCGGGTCAGCCGCAGAACGCGAGCCCGTACGAGCGGCTCGCCGTCGCGTACACGCTGTTGTGGACGAGCCCTGGCATCCCGATGATGTACTACGGCGACGAGCTCGGCATGGCCGGCGCGGGTGATCCCGATAACCGCCGCCTGATGCAGTGGGACGGGCACCTGCCGTCACAGACCCAGCTCCGCGATCGGATCGCCGCGCTCGGCAAGATGCGCGCGGCGCACCCGGCGACGCGCCGCGGAACGCGCGTGCAGCTCGGGGTAGCGTTGGACGTGCTGGTCTATAAGATGACCGACCCGGGAGACGTCGTGTTCGTGGCGCTCAACCGCGGTGATGGAGCGCAGGCTGCGGTTGGCTTGCCAACCGGCGACTACATGGACGCGCTCACTGGCGAAGCAGTTCGCGCACCGGTCACGTTGCCGGCTCGCTCGGCGATCGTGCTCGTCCCCGCTCAATAAAACTCGGGATTCGATGCGGTGACTGTCAGCCGCGTGGGTGACCGGCAGACCTTTCCGCACCGCGCGCTCTAACGGAACACACGCGCGAATTCGCTTGGATTTCGCGCGGCGCACCGCTGGTCTTCCTAACGGTCGCAGGATGTGTGCAGCGGCCAAAATTCTGCGCTCGCTTTCAGATCGGGAAAGGCCTCAGATCGATGATGGAGGTCGCCATGCGTTCGATCGCGTTCGTGGTCGCGATGTTGTTGGGTTCGATGAGTGCGGGCGCCGCCAATCGGACGTTTCAGCCGGGCTCGCTGATCATCCCGATGGACCTGTCCTATCAGGACACCGGGATGTTCCAGGCCTACGGCCTGATCTACGCGCTGCTGCGCAACAACATCCACATCCACTGGGTGATCGATCCGGCGAAGACCTATCACGACACCAACTGCAACTCGTCCGCGAGTCCATGTCCGTGGGACTGCGAGCTCGAAGGCTCGGGCGTGAAGTGCGCGTACCCGACGATGAGCCCGGACTTCACGGCGACGACGAACGTGATCTGGGACGACAAGGGAGTCGCGGCGCGCGACAGCGTGCTCGGCACGCATCGTTATCGCGGCGGCCCCTTCGTGATCGATTCTGCCGACCGCGACGCAGCGCTCGCGATCATCGATGTCTGGAACGATCCGTCGACCTGGGCGGCGAACCCGTACGCGATGCGCACGGTGTTCCACGTCACCACCATCCACGAAGCGACCGCAGCGTTCACCGGCGATGTGCAGAAGGAGATGATCGCGGCGCCGTCGATCGCGGTGTTCGCCGATGGTAACGAAGGGATCGCGACCGGGTACATCCGCGCCGCCGGCATCCCGCAGAGCAACGGTGCCGAGTTCCCGGCCGCGAAGTGCGGCGACGCGAACTGCGGGCCGGGCACCGCGAACCCCGACATGCTGACCGAGGTGGCGATCATGGGCGACCTCGGCACGTGTGCCGCGCCGAACATCGACCACCGCAACGGCGCGCTGTTCCGGAACGGCCAGGCTGCCTACTGCCAGATCATGTCGATGCACTGGGACGTCACCGACCGCGAGCGCGTCGACTGCGACGGCGGCGGGTGTCCCGCCGTCAAACCCACGGGCGCGGAGTGCGACGCCATGCAGTTCACGTACAACGGTCACGAGGTCGTCGCCGAGGTCCGCGAGTTCCTCAAGGAGAACACTCACTTTTTCGCCGAGTGCCAGGCGGTCAACGCGTACGAGAACACCACGCCGAATGCTGCGTGGCCGTTCCTCGACGATGTCGGTCGCGACGGTCACTTCCTGACCACCGCGGGGACGCCCGTTGCCTGCAGCGGTGCGAATCCCTGCAGCGACGGCAACTACGAGTGCGTCGGCGGCACATGCGTCGCGAAAGATGTCCGCGAGCGAGGCACCGGATTCGAGATCGCCGACCAGCCGGCATCGAACACCGTGAAGGTGCTGCGCCCGGAGATTCCATACAACCAGTTCGACGGCATGTACGGCACCACCGGCGGCAGCGAGCCCGCGTACAACCTGAGCTCGTTCCTCGGCGTCGAATACAAGAACAACCGCCAGGTCACGCTCCTCACCGGCCCGAATGGTCCGGAGGTCGCCGACATCTACATGACCGGCTACCTCGACGGCGCGTGTGCCCTCGGCCCGCTGCTCAAGCCCGGCGATCGCGGCGCTTGCAACGGCAAGATCAGTTATCTCGGCGGTCACTCGTACGACACCCAGGTGCCCGTGATCTCGGGTTCGAAGAGCCAGGGAGCCCGGCTGTTCCTCAACGCGCTGTTCGAAGCGGATTGCGTGACCGGCACGACCGTCGGCCCCGATGCCGATGGGGATGGCGTCACCGACGATCAGGATCCCGAGCCAGACGATCCGAACGTGTGCGGCGACAGTGATAGCGACGGTTGCGACGATTGCAGCACCGGTCACTTCGACCTCACGAACGACTGCACCGGCGGTGGCGGCGGTGGCGAAGCTGCTTCCGGATGCTGTGACGCCGGCGACACCAGCACCCTGCCCGGCTGGCTCGCGCTGTGTGGCCTCGTGTTCGTGGTTGGCCGGCGCCGTCGCCGGTGAGCTGCTATTGTCTCCGCGTGTTTCGCCTGATCTTGATCGCCCTGCTCGCGTTTACCGGCTGCAAGAAAGATCCAGCCGTCATGCAGCCGAAGGATGGCGAGCTGCCGCCGCTGCCGCCTGCCTCGGGCACGTCGATCGGCTACCTCGTCGACGGGGCGAAGTCCCTCGATCTCCGCGAGGATCAGATCAAGAAGCTCAAGGAGATCGATTCCAGCCTCGCGGCGCGTAACGATTCGATCGACACCCAGCTGCGCAGCATGGAGAAGCCCGACGAGCAGCAAACGGAGAAGGGTCAGCCACCCCCGCGCCACAACAACGCGCCCGGCGCCCAGGTCCGGACCACCGGCGATGCCGCGAAGTTGTACGCCCTCAAGAAGGCAAACGAGAAGGACTCGCTCGACCGCGCGTTCGCGATCCTGGATCCGCCGCAACAGGTGAAGGCGCGGCAGCTGCTGGACGAGCGCGGCATTTCAGCCCCTGGCGGCGTCAACAAGCAAGAAGTTCCCAAGCAGACCGAAGACGGCGTGCCACTCGAGCCGTAACGTCCGCGACACCTTGACGTCGCGCGGCTGGATGTCATTAGAGTCGCGCCGTGCGCAAGACCCTGTTCGTTCTGGCCCTCGCCGCCTGTGGCGGTCCCAAAGCTCCCGACACCATCCCAGCTCCGCCGCCCAGTGGGGGCAATGCCGAGGATCCGATCGCGAAGCCGCTGCCGATGCCGGCGCAGAGCTCGGACGAAGCGCTGATCGCCGAGGCCAAGCAGTTCGTCGCGGATACCGACAAGGAGTACCGCCGCGTTGCCGTCGCGGCCTCGCTCGCCGCGTGGGCCAACGAAACGGACATCACGCCGGCTCATGAAGATGCCGCCGCGAAGACCGCTGCGGACCAGTCGAAGTTTCTGACCAAGGCGATCAAGGCCGCGCGCAAGTTCGAGCCGATCCTCGCCAAGCTCGACGCGTCGACGCGCCGTCAGCTCGAGCTGCTGCGGTTCGCCGGTCAGCCCGCGCCCGACGATCCCGCGCAGGCCGATCAGCTCGCGAAGATCGGCGCCGAGATGTCCTCGATCTACGGCAAGGGCAAGGCGTGCGTGAAGCGTGCAGGGAAAGAGGAGTGTCTCGGCATCGACGACGCGTCGAAGGTGCTGCAGAAGAGCCGCAAGCCCGACGAGCTGCTCGCCGTGTGGACCAACTGGCACGACAGCGTCGGTCGCGCGGAGAAGGATCTGTTCGGCAAGTTCGTGCCGCTCGCGAATGCGGGTGCGAAGGGCGTCGGCTTCAAGGACGTCTCCGATATGTGGAAGAGCGGCTACGACATGCCCGGCGATGCCTTCGAGGCGGAGACCGATCGGTTGTGGGGCCAGATGAAGCCGCTCTACGATCAGCTGCACTGCTACACGCGGCGCAAGATCAACAAGATGTACGGAGAGAAGGTCCAGCCGAAGCTTGGAGCGATCAAGGCGCACCTGACCGGCAACATGTGGGCGCAGAGCTGGACCTGGCTCTACAAAGAGCTCGAGCCGTATCCGGGCCAGGCGTCGATCGACGTCACGCCGACGATCGCGAAGACGCTCGACTCCAAGAAGATGGTGAAGTTCGCCGAGGCGTTCTACACGTCGCTCGGGATGCCCGAGCTCCCGGCGACGTTCTGGGAGCGCTCGATGTTCGACAAGCCCGTCGGCAAGGAGGCGGTGTGCCACGCGAGCGCGTGGGACGTCACGTTCGCGAACGACCTGCGGATCAAGATGTGTATCCAGAAGACGCAGGAGGAGCTCGAGGTCGTCCACCACGAGCTCGGCCACAACTACTACTTCGCCGCCTACTACACGCTGCCGATGCTGTTCCAGAACGGCGCGAACGACGGCTTCCACGAGGCGATCGGCGACACCATCACGCTGTCGATGACGCCCGCCTACTACAAGGAGCGCGGCCTGCTCAAGGACGTCGCGAAGAACGAGAAGGCGACGATCAACCAGCAGATGCAAAGCGCGCTCGAGCGCATCGCGTTCCTGCCGTTCGGCCTCGTGATCGACAAGTGGCGGTGGGACGTCTACTCGGGCAAGGTCACGCCCGACAAGTACAACGAGCACTGGTGGAATCTGCGCGCGAAGTACCAGGGCGTGGTGCCGCCGGCTCCGCGCGCCGCGACCGACTTCGATCCGGGCGCGAAGTATCACGTGCCTGCGAACGTCGCGTACACGCGCTACTTTCTCGCGCGCGTCCTCCAGTTCCAGTTCCATCGCGCGCTGTGCAAGAAGGCCGGTCACACCGGGCCGCTGCACGAGTGTTCGATCTTCAAGAACAAGGAAGCGGGCGCCGCGTTCTGGAAGACGCTGCAGGCCGGCGCGAGCAAGCCGTGGCAGGAGACGCTGTTCGAGCTCACCGGTTCGCGCGACATGGACGCGACCGCGATCCTCGAGTACTTCGCGCCGCTCAAGACGTGGCTCGAGCAGCAGAACAAGGGCCAGGTCTGCACCTGGTAGTTACCTGCCGTTGCCCTTGCCCTTGCCCTTGCCCTCCCGCACGGATGAGTCCGACCGGCATCGACACGACGCAGCCCTGGCTACCGACGACGCGGCCACTGACCTTCCGCAACGAGGGTCGCGCGCCGTAGCGCCAAGCACTCGCGTCGACTCGCGGTAATCGCGCGGCTGCGCTGGCGCACCCAACTCGAGCCACCTCGGCGCGACTACGTATATACGGTATATACGCAGCGCATTTGAGGGGTGTTTCCGCGTGGGTCGTGCAGCAT
>JACCYD010000436.1 GCA_013696695.1 Deltaproteobacteria bacterium
CGATCGGCGTGTAGATATCGAGCTGGCCCTCGACGCGGATCGGACCCCGCGCGAAACCTTTGAGCTTGGTGACGATCTTGCCGAGATCGCGTGAGCTGGTCAGCGACGGCGCGCGGGTCGAGATCGAGTTCATCCACAGCACGCGGTTGTCGCGCGCCAGCATCTTCATGACGTGGTTGTTGCTAGTCGGATCCTCGGTCCAATCCTTCGCGAAGCAGACGATGTTCTCGCCCTGGAGCATTACCGCGAGTTTAGACCGGCAGTGACCACGGGAGCCGCTGCTCCAGGCGCTTGAATGCCTGACTCGCGAAGCGCAAGACCCGGCGGCGTGGATCTCCACGCACGTGCTCGATGCGCGGGCGCGGGGCCTCGACGCCGTCGCGGAGGCGCTGTGCGAGAGCGCCGCAGGTGTCGACCTCGAAGCGATCGCGATTTTCGGCGAGGAACTTCGCGAGCGCGCGCAGCCGGCGCACGTTGACCGAGCTCGGGCGGCCGGTGCGCTCGGCGACCGAGTCGAGGTGGTAGAGCTCGAACGAGTGGGTCACGATCGTGACCTCGGTGAGGCCGGAGGCATGGGCAGCCTCGAGGAGCGCACGCGTCTCGGCGCGCGAGATCGCGGTGATCTGTGCGTGCCGATGAGCGCCGCCGCGCTCGACGAACGTGGTGATCGGCAGCTCCCACACGCCGTGCTCGGCACGGAACAGCCCGGCGGAGGCCGCGTCGAACCGCTGCTTGCAGTTCTTGTCAAAGTAGCCCGGGTTGAAGCTCGAATCGAGGACCAGCCCGGCGCGCGAGAGCGCTTCCCAGGTGGTGTTCGCGGCGCCGAAGTTGCCGGCGCGGAACGCGAGCACGCTGCCCGCGGGCACGCCGCAGCGCTCGAGGATCGCGACGCCGTTGCGAAGCAGCGCGGTCTGTTCGGCGACGTCGTAGCTACCGATGTCGTCGGAAGCAGCCTGCACGCCGAGCGTGCGCCAGTTCGCGACGCTCTGTCGTGGATGCGTGTGCAGCTGGACGTCGTGGCCGCGGGCGACCATCGCGCCACACACCTCGGCGAGGCCGGCCTCGCCAAAATACGCGGAGCCGAGCGCCTCGGTGAAGAACGTGCCGCGCAGGTTGTAGCGCTCGAGCTCGTCCATGATCAGCTCGATGCCGAGGGCGCGGCGCTGGTTCGCGAACCGCCCCCAGACGCGAAGATCCCAGCCGAGTGGCGGCGCGGTGCCGCGCTCTTCGGCGCACTCGGTGTCGATCGTGATGTAGACGCGGACGCGGCTCATTGTGGATCCAGGCAGGGGACGGGGATCACTATCGTATGACATCGTCGACGAATGCAGGCGGTCGTCGCGCAACGCTATGGCGGCCCCGAAGTCCTCGCACTCGTCGAGCGCCCGCGCCCGGAGCCGGGGCCTCGCGACGTCCGGATCGCGGTGAAGGCGGCCAGCCTCAATCCGGTCGACTTCAAGATCCGCGACGGCAAGACCAAGCTCGTGCTGGCGGTGAAGCCGCCGATCGCGCTCGGCTGCGATGTCGCCGGCGTGGTCGACGCGGTGGGAGCCGAGGTCACGCGGTTTCGCGTCGACGACGAGGTGTTCGCGCGCCTCGAAAAGAATCGGATGGGCGGGTTCGCCGAGCACGTCTGCGCGGATGAATCCGTGGTCGCGAAGAAGCCGGCGGCGATCACGTTCGCCGAGGCCGCCGCGATCCCGCTCGCCGGGCTGACGTCGCTGCAGGCGCTGCGCGAGGTCGCGGCGCTCACCCAGGGGCAACGCGTGATCATCCACGCGGGGGCGGGTGGCGTGGGCAGCCTCGCGATCCAGATCGCCAAGATCCTCGGCTTGCACGTCATCGCGACCACCACGCTACCGGGCGAGGTCGATGCGGTGTTCGACACGCTCGGAACCACGGAGCTGGCGTCGATTGCAGCGACCAAGCGCGGTGGAACGGTGGTCGGAGTGGGTGGGCTGCCGGACGCCGAGTTCGCGCGCAACTGGCTGCCGTTCTTCGTGCGGCCGGCGCTGTGGTTGATGACAGGAAAACGGCGTCGCGCCGCGAACCGCAGAGGCGTGCGCTTCGCGTACCTGTTCATGCGTCCCGATGGTGCAGAGCTCGCGGAGCTCGGCGCGTGGATCGACGCGAAGAAACTTCGTCCGATCCTCCACGCCACGTTCCCACTCGCGCAGTTTGCCGAGGCGTTCGCGGAGCTGGATCGTGGACGTGCACGAGGAAAAATCGTCCTGACCCTCGGATGATTGAATCTCCGATCAGAGCAGAACCGGAAATTTCGATCTAACCAAGCGTGGACGCGAGTGCGGCGACGATCCTGTCGGCGCTCTTGCCGTCCCATTGATCGGGTACCCGAGCGGCGGCGCGGACTGCATCGATCTTGTGGAACGCGGCGATGATCGCGTCGCGCGACGTGCCGACCAGTTGGTTGGTTCCTTGATCCACTGTCACAGGGCGCTCCGTGTTTTCACGCAGCGTGATGCACGGGACACCGAGCACCGTGGTTTCTTCCTGCACGCCGCCCGAATCCGTCAGGACCACGCGGGCAGACGCCTGCAGCCGCAGGAAGTCGATGTAGCCGAGCGGGTCCACGAGCTGCCACCGTGTTGGATCGAGAACGAGGCCGGCATCCGCGATGCGCTTTCGCGTCCGCGGGTGAACCGGGAACACCAGCGGCAGGCCGAGCCCGTCGAGGACGCCGACGAGCGAGTGCAGCATGTCGGGATCGTCGACGTTGGACGGCCGGTGCAGCGTGACGAGGCCGTAGCTGCCGTCTTTGAGCCCGAGGGTGTCGAGCACGGTCGACTGCATCGCGCGATCGCGCGCGGCGAGCAGCGTGTCGATCATGACGTTGCCGACCATGATCGCGCGATCGGGGCCGACCCCTTCGCGTGCGAGGTTCGTCATGCCGGCGGGCTCCGAGACGAACAGCAGATCGCTGATCGAGTCGGTGAGCATGCGGTTGATCTCCTCCGGCATGTCGCCGTCGAACGAGCGCAGGCCCGCCTCGACGTGGATCACGAGCGGGCGCCGGCGCGGCTGGCCACGATAGGTGAACGCTTCGTTCCGGAACACCTTCGCGGCGACGATCGCGCACCCGATCGTGGAGTTGACATCACCGACGACGAGCACGCCGTGCGGCTGCTCCTTCTCGATCACCGGCTCGAACCGCTTCATGATCTCGGCGGTCTGCTGCGCGTGCGTGCCGGAGCCGACCTCGAGCTCGATGTCGGGGCGCGGGATCGCGAGCTCGTCGAAGAACACCTTCGAGAGCTTGTCGTCGTAGTGCTGGCCGGTGTGGACGAGGCGAGCGTCAAACCGCGGATCGCGACCGAACGCGCGGAGCAACGGAGCGATCTTCATGAAGTTCGGCCGCGCACCCGCGACACACAGGATTCGCCAGGACATCGAGGGCGACGATAACAGCTATCGACAGCTCGCGAGGTCGAGGAGCCGGCGACGCGCCGTTTCCCAGGCGGCTTCGTCGGTGGGCCAACCGGGCGTGCCCTCGGAGGGCGCATCACCGAGGGCGCGCGGAATCATCTCGGCCGCGAGCCGTGCGGTGTCAGCCGGTTTGCACTTCGCCGCGGCTTCGAGCAGCGCTCGATCTTGGAGGCCGCGTCGAAGCGCAGCGAGGCGCAGCGTCGGCCGGCAGCTGCCGTTGCGATCGGGCAGCGTGAGCACGCCATCGAGATTGCCGTGGTCTTCACCGTCATCGAAGCTGACGGCGTCGGTGGTGGAGACCAGGGCGCGACCCGGCAACGGCGCGCCCTTGCGATTGTGGCGATCGTGCCAGTACAGCGCGTCCCACACGTACCAGACCGGGATGTTGTAGCGATGCGCGATCCACCCCCAGGTGCGAGTACCGGGCGTCACCGCGTCGACAACCATCGAGCCCGCGCGCGGTGGCTTGCCGTTGTAGGTCCAGCGCTCCTTCGAATCGCCGATCAGGCGCGCGGCGTTCCAGTGGATGTAGAGATCGACCGCATCGCCATATTCGGGGCGCGGCTCGTCGGTGACCGCGAAGAGAAAGGTCTTCGGCCCACCACCGGCGGCGCGTACCGCGTCGGCGAGGGCGCGCACGGCCGCGCGCTTTTTTGGGGGTGGTTCGTCGATCGGGATCGCGAACGGGAGCTTTCCAGTGCCGGCGGTCGCGGCGATCCACGCGCGCACTTCGCCCGCGGCGGTCGCCGGATCTTGCGAGAGCTGCACCGGGATGTACGGGAAGTCGTACATCAGCGGCTTGCGAGCCTCGTAGCTGTCGAGGGTCAGATCGGGCGCGAGCACGACACCGTGCGCGCGAAGCAGCTCGATGCATGCGCGTTCGGTGTCACCCGGTGCACGCGGCGATGGCTTGGTTGGTTGATCGCGCTTGCCCTCGGCCCACGCGAGCTCGCGCTGATCGAAGTACGCCCAGACGTCGAGCCGCTGCGGAGGCAGCGACGCCTTCGCGATCGTCAGGGTCGCCGGGATGCGCTGGCCTGCGACGACCAGCTCGCCGGTGTGGACTCCCGGCGCAGCGTCGCGCGCGATCGAGATCTCGAAGTACGCGGGATTCGTGGTCGGTGCATCGCTGGCGGTCAACGCTTCCGGGTATTCGCCCTCGCCGTGCGAGCCGCCGTACATGCTCGTCGATGCGCGTTTCACTGCGACGGTGTCGACGGAGAAGCCGCGAACGGTCGCGCCGTCGAGCCGCAGCGTCACCGCTCCCGAGACGCGATGGAAGATCTGGATGCCCAGCGTCTCGCCGCGCGCGGCCGCGAGCACGAGCTTGCCGTCGACGAGCCACGGCGTGGTCAGTGGCAGTGCTTGACCCACGCGTGTCCTCGATGATTCCCCGAGCACAACGACCTGCGCCTGTGGACCCGGATTTTCCCGACTACCGGCACACGCGATGCACCACGTAAGGCCGATGCGGATCAGCTGGCTGCAACGTGGCAACGACACCTCTCGCGGGATGGTACCGGATGCCGCGGCTGGTGCAGAGCACGGGCGTGACAGCACGCAGGGCGCGCGCGCGCGTCGCACACAGCGAGCGGAGGCGCACACGACCCCGATCATCGCCTTCTCGAAGGATTGGCGAGGCGACCACACCTCGAACCACCACGTGCTCCGGGAGCTCGCCAAGACCCGCCGCGTGGTGTGGCTGAACAGCGTCGGCACGCGGACGCCGAGCCTGTCGAGCGCACGCGATCTGAAGACCATCAAGCGCAAGCTCACCGAGGTCGTACGCGGGGCGGTCAACGTCGAGAACGATCTCTGGGTCGCGACGCCGCTGGTGCTGCCGATGCCGGAGCGGCCGCTCGCCCGCGCGTTGAATCGCTGGATGGTCGAAGGCTTCGTGCGTGCGATCCGCGCGAAGCTCGGCATCGATCGCTTCCAGCTGTGGACGTTCTTGCCCAACGTCGCGGACTACCTCGGAATGGGCGAGGAGCTCTCGGTCTATTACTGCGTCGACGAGTGGTCGATGTTCGAGTACCTCGACCACGGCACGATCGTCAGTCACGAGCAGCAGCTGCTCAAGCGCGTCGATGCGGTGTTCGCCGTCAATCACGCGCTCGCCGATGCCAAGCGCGATCTCAACCCGACGACGTTCGTGGCTCCCCACGGCGTCGATCACGAGCTCTTCGCACGCGCACTCGATCCCGACATCGTGATCCCGGCGGACCTCGCGAAGCTGCCCGAGCCTCGCATCGGCTTCTACGGCACGTTGCGCGAGTGGGTCGATTTCGAGCTGATCGCGAACATCGCGAAGGCGCGGCCGGAGTGGTCGATCGTGCTCCTTGGCCAGCAGCTCTCGGATGTCTCCGCGGTCGCGAACCTGCCGAACGTGCACCTGCTCGGTGCGCGTCCCCACGCCGAGCTTCCCGCATATTGCGCCGGCTTCGATGTCGGCATCATTCCGTACCGCACGCAGGAGCGGATGGCGTTCGTCAATCCGCTCAAGCTGCGCGAGTATCTCGCCGCCGGTCTGCCGGTGGTGTCGACGCCGATCTCCGAGGTCGAGCGTTACCCAGGTCTGTGTCAGGTCGCGCGCGATGCGAGCAGCTTCGTCGGTGCGATCGAGCGCGTGCTGCGGCTCGACTCTCGAGCGGCACGGCTCGCTCGATCGGCTGCCATGCGCGACGAGACCTGGCAATCGCGTGTCGAAGTCGTGGCACGCTGCGTGGATGAAGTCGCCGAGCGAGGAATTCGATGAAGCAACAGAAGCCCCAGCAACAACAGCAAGTCCAGGTCAACAAGCCCGTGCCGCCGCTTCCGCCGCAGCCGCCAACGGCGCCGGCGTCGGCACTTACCGCTGAAGCTGCGCCACGCGCGAAGTTTCGTGCCGGGATGGTCGGCGCTGGCAACATCTGCGAGTTCCACGTCGCGGCGGTCAAGGCACTCCCCGATGTCGAGTTGGTCGGCGTCTACGATCTCGATCGCGAGCGTGCACGCGCCGCGGCCGAGCGTTGGGGCACCCGCGCGTTCGATTCCTTCGAGGAGCTCGTCGCCGCCGGCGCGAACGTGA
>JACCYD010000439.1 GCA_013696695.1 Deltaproteobacteria bacterium
TCTCCGCACTCCGCGAGCGCCTCGGCTTGCCGCGTTGGGTCGTGATCGCCGAGCGCGACAACGAGCTGCCGGTCGATCTCGACAACCGACTCACCGTCGACAGCTTCGTCAACCTCGTACGCGGGCAGAAGTCGGCGATCCTGTTCGAGCTGTTCCCCGCACCCGACGAGCTCGGCGTGCACGGACCCGACGGCCGCTACGCGCACGAGCTGCAGTTGTTCTACGCCAAGCCGGGCACCAAGCCGCACGTCGCGCCGCGGCCTCGACCGCAGCCGATCCCGCGCAGCATGCCGCCCGGCTCGGAGTGGTTGTTCGTCAAGTACTACACCGGCTTCGCGATGTGCGATGCCGTGTTGCGCGAGCTCGGACCGGCGCTTCGCGAGCTGATCGACAGCCGCGCCGCCGAGCGCTGGTTCTTCGTCCGTTATGTCGATCCCGAATGGCACCTGCGGCTCCGCGTCGCCGGTGCACCGGATGCGCTGCTGTCCAGGGTGCTGCCTCGCCTGCAGCAGGTGATGAAGCCGTACCTCGATGCCGGTGTCGTCTGGAAGTCGCAACTCGATACCTACGAACGCGAGATCGAGCGCTACGGTGGCGCGCGTGCGATGGAGCTCGCGGAGCGCGTGTTCGCCGCCGACAGCGATGCAGTGGTCTCGATCATCGAGGCGTATCCCGCCGACGAAGGCGCGGAGCTGACCTGGCGCGCGGCCTTGATCGGACTCGATCGCATGCTCGACGACCTCGGCTTCGAGTTTCCCGCCAAGCGCAAGCTGATCACCGAGCTGCGCGACGACTTCGGTCGCGAGGTCGGCATGGACACCGACTTCCAGAAACGGCTCGGCGAAAAGTTTCGTCGCCAACGTGCCGACATCGAGGGTGCACTCGCCATCACAGCCGAGTCCGCTGGTCCCCTCGCACCAACGCTGGCCGCGTTCGCGCGCCGCTCCGCGGTGATTCGTCCGATCGGGGTCGAGCTCCGCGCGCTCCACGCCACCGGCGAGCTGACCGAGCCTGTCGACAGCATCGCGAGGAGCTACCTCCACATGCAGTGCAATCGCGTGTTTGCCGCAGCCCCTCGAGCGCAAGAGCTCGTGCTCTACGATCTGTTGCGCCGCTACTACGACGGCGTAGCGGCGCGCCAGAAGGCTGCGAAGTGAAGCTCGGGTTTCTCGATCTGCTGGGCGATCTCGAGCACACGATCGAGCTGATCGGCGTTGCCGACGCGGCCGGACTCACGCGCTACTGGCTGACCGAGTTTCCTCCGCAGCCGTCGCCGATGATGTTGCTCGGCACGCTCGCCGGGCTCTCCGATCGGATCTCGGTGGGGACCGCCGCGATCCTGTTCTCGTACTACGCGCCCCGGCGCACCGCGCACGACTACCAGCTGCTCGAGCGGCTGTACGAAGGCCGCATCGATGCCGGGGTCGCGTCGAGCACGGCGCTGCCGCGGTTCATCGCCGACGATCTCGAGGATCGCGATCCCGCGAAGCTCGCCGCCGCGTATCCCGCGCGGTTTGCGACGTTCCTGCACCACCTGCGCAACACGCCCGGCAATCCGGCCTACGACCGCGAGCTCGCGTGGTCGGGTGCGGCGGCGGAGCCACCGCGCGTGTGGTCGCTCGGTTCGGGGCGCGCCGCCGAGCTCGCCGCCGGGCACGGCACCGGCTTCGGCTATCCGCTGATGTACTCGGGCAGTGTCGACGATCCGCAGGCGATGCAGCGCTACGTGCGCACGTTCACGCCGAATCCGTTCCTCGAGCAGCCGAGACGCGTGCTTGCCGTCTCCGGTTACTGCGGTGCGACCGACGAGCAGGCCCGTGCGGTCGCGGAGTCGTGGGGCATCTTCACGCCGCACGTGATCGGCTCGCCGGCGACCTGCTTCACCCGGCTTGCTGCGCTGCGCGATCGCTACGATGCCGACGAGATCATCTGGGGTGACATGAACCGCGTCCTGGCCGCACGGCGCGCCGCGATCGAAGCGCTCGCCGCGCTCGCTCGCTGATCGGGTTAGTGATCGTGGCCGTCGCCGGGATGGTGTCCGTGCCCGCGATCGTGACCCTTGCCGTGCGTGAAGTCGTCGAGGTTGTAGGTGCCGGTCTTGACGACGACGCCGAGCCTGTCCAGCAGGATGCCGGCCTGTGCGTCGAGCTTCGCCTTCGCAACCACGTAATCGGCGAGCGTGCTGGCATGGCGCAGCCGCGCGATCTCGAGCTCGTCCTGCAGCCGCACGATCTCGTTGTTGGTGGACTTACCGAGCTCGAACTTCTTGAGCTCCGCATCGACGTTCGCCTGTGCGAGCGCGATCGAGCGTAACGCGATTCCGGACTTGAGGCGCTGCGTGCGCACGTCGTACACCGCGCGCGCGACCGCCGACGTCAGGTTGGTCTGTAGCTCGATCACCTCGTGCTGGGCGCTCGCCCGGTTCGCGCGATCGTCGAGGTGAATGCCGCGCGCGCCGTCGCGTCCGATCGGCAGCTCGAAGCTGAGCCCGGCAGAGAAGGCATAACCGTCGCGCGCCGTCAGGCGATCGACCGACCCCCCCAGCTTGTCGTCGGTACCGAGCGGACCACCTTCGATCCTCAGATCGAGCTTCGGCAACAGGTCGCGCTTGCTGCCGCGCCAAGCCGCATCAGCGCCGCGAGCGGTGGCGCGTGCCGCTTCGAGCTCCTTGCTGTTCTCGATCGTGCGCTTGACGTACGCTGCGAGATCGACGTCGGTCTTGTCGACCTCGGGCAGAGCGTCGGTCTTGATCGCGAGTCGATCGAGCGGCACCTCGAGCCCTACGGTCTTGCGAAGCTCGAGCGACCGGTTGATCACCTCGAATTCGGCGTTGAGCAGATCTTGCTCGCGACCGGCGAGCGCCGCTTCGATCGGGATCAGCTCGTTCGCGGCGATCTTGCCTGTGCGCATCGCCGCCTCGGTGAATCGCTTCTGCTTGAGCGCGAGGTCGTACCCGCTCCGTCGCACCTCGAGCACTTTCCAGGCGAGCGCCAACCGCCAGTAGTTTTCCGAGATCACGCCGGAGAAGCCGTTCGCCGCCGCGATCGCGGTGAGGAGTTGTGCGTCCCGTGCATACCGCGCGCGGTCGAGGTTCCTGTTCCTCGCCGCGGGTCCGGCGCCGCGCAGCAGCGGCTGGGTGAGCCGCAGCTTGATCGAGGTCGTGATCAGGTTCGTGGCGATGCCCGAGAAGTCCGAGTTGGTCTTGCTCGTGTTACCGACGAGCTCGAGCGTGCCGTTGGTCGGTAGGAGTCGGGACAGCGACATGTTCGCGCTCAGCACGTCGGTCTTGTTGCCCTGGGTCGACGGCGGGATCGGCGCACCGTTCGTGCGGTTGAAGTCGGTGTTGATCCGCAGCGTGAACGCCTCGGCGGCCTTCGCGGTCAGCAGCGACGCGTCGGCTCGTGCGATGTCGAAGCCGACGTGCTCGAGCGCCGGGGCCGTTCGCACCGCCGCCTTGAAGACGTCGAGGAACGACATCTCCTGCGCTGAGGTCTCGAGCTTGGCAGCCGGCGCATCGTCGGCTCGCACCGTCGACGCCGAGGTCAGGATCACGAGTGAGAGAAACGCGCGCATGCGGACAATTGTCGCCCGCCGCCGTCGAAGACAGCAAGGAACCTAACGGGCAGCTGCGAAGGCGCGCTCGAGGTCCCCGCGCAGGTCCGACAGATCTTCGATGCCGACCGAAAGCCGGATGAAGCTGTCGGCGATGCCGAGCGCCGCGCGGCGCTCCGCCGGTACGCTCGCGTGCGTCATGATCGCCGGATGCTCGATCAGCGACTCGACGCCGCCGAGCGACTCCGCGAGCGTGAAGATCTTGCACGCCGAAAGGAACTTGCGCGTCTCGTCGAGCCCGCCCTTCAAGACGAACGAGATCATGCCGCCGAAGCCCGTCGCCTGTTTCTTGGCGAGCGCGTGCTGCGGATGTGACTCGAGGCCGGGATAGATCACCTTGTCGACCTGCTTGTGCCCGGCCAACCACTCCGCGATCGCGCGCGCGTTCGACTCGTGGCGATCCATGCGGATGTGAAGCGTCTTGGTGCCGCGGAGCACCATGAAGCTGTCCATCGGCGACGGCACGGCACCGGCGGCGTTCTGGAGAAATGCGACGCGATCGCGCAGCGCGGCGTCCCGGAAGATCAGCGCACCACCGACGACGTCGGAGTGACCGTTGAGATACTTCGTCAGCGAGTGCGCGACGACGTCAGCGCCGAATTCCAGCGGGCGCTGGAAGTACGGCGTCATGAACGTGTTGTCGACGGCGAAGACGATCTCATCACCGCGACGCCGCTTGCAGACGTCGGCGACGGCCGCGAGATCGACGAGCTTGAGCATCGGATTCGTCGGCGTCTCGACCCATATCAACTTGGTGTTCGGGCGCACCGCGTCTTCGATCGCCGCCGCGCCGCCCAGCGGGTCGACGTACGTGAACTCGAAGCCGAGCCGGCGATAGACCTTGTCGAACAAGCGGAACGTGCCGCCGTAGAGATCGTCGGCCGCGATCACGTGCGTGCCGGCGTCGAACATCTGGAGCAGCGTCGACGTCGCGGCGAGGCCCGACGCGAAGCACAGCCCACCGACGCCACCCTCGAGCGACGCCAGGTTCGCCTCGAGCGCGTAGCGCGTCAGGTTGTGCGAGCGCGAGTACTCGAAGCCCTTGTGGACTCCGGGCGCTTCTTGCGCGTATGTCGACGTGTAATAGATCGGCGTCATCACGGCGCCGGTCACGGGGTCAGGCGACTGGCCTGCGTGGATTGCACGCGTGCCGAAGCCGAGGGTGGGATCGTCGTGCGAGCCGGACATCTGAGCTCCGATCAGTCGTCGAAGTTGAAGCTGGCCGGATCCTTATCCATGATCCGCTCCATCGCGGCCTCCTCGAGGAGGTCGATCATGCGCTGGCCACCGTACTTCTTGACCAGCTTGTCGTCGTACTCGTCGGCGATCAGCGCGACATCGCGCAACGTCGCCGACAGCTCCTCGGGATCGAGCGTGTCGCCGCCGAGGATCGTGTGCGTGAACAGGAGCGTGTTCTCGGCCGCATCCATCGCGAACGCGCCGAACCGCAGGTGGCCGTTGAGCTCGAGGAGCTGCTTCGCGAGCGGGCCGTCGATGTTGGCGCCCTTCACGAGCTGGGCGGCACACCGCACCATGGCGCGGTTATCGCCCCAGGGCACGACGCTGATCATCACATAGGCCGAGCCCTGCTTGATCACATACAGGGTGTCGTCGACCTTCCTGTAGGCGGGGCTGTCCTGGAGCGTGCGCTCGATCATGAGCGCGGTGGCCACTTCCGCGGGATTCATGGCTGCGTTCGTAGCACGGTTGCCACCCACTGTGATCGGCCGGACATCGCCCACGCGACGGCGCAGCGGACTGCCGCGTCGTGCCATACTCGCTGCCGTGAGAGCCGCATTTCTTGCGCTCGTGTTCGTGTTCGCGAGCACCTCGCTGGCGTCCGCCGACTCGACGCCTTCGTCCGGAGTCATCAAGGAGATCCTGGTCGAGGAGAACACCAAGACCGACGACGACACGGTCGCGCTGATCGCGCGGATCGAAGTCGACGACGATTGGAACCTCGACATGATCGAGGAGATCAAGGCTCGCCTGATCTCGAGCGGTCTGTTCAAGGACGTCACCGTGTTCTCCGAGCCGCACAAGAGCGGCGACGGCGTCAAGGTGACGATCGTCGTCAAGGACAAGCACTCGTGGGTGATCGCGCCCGCGTTCTACACGCAGCCCACCAACATCGGCGGCGGCATCGGGTTCGGCGAGAACAACCTGTTCGGCAAGAACCAGAAGCTGCTGCTGTACGGGCAGATCGCCACCGGCGATTCGTTCTTCATCGGCGCGTGGGTGATCCCGAACCTCGGCGGCACGCGGCTGTACGCGCAGTTCGACACGTTCCTGAAGAGCCAGCGCAACTTCGAGTACGCGGTGCCGACGACGTACATCAACGACGTGGCCGATCAGGGCGCGAACAAGGCGGTGCGCGAGTCGCGGCTCAACTACCTCAACGCCGGCGCCAAGCTGGGCATCGAGCTGTTTCGCGGCTTCAAGTTCGACGTGCGCATCCGCGGCGCGCGGGTCTCGTATGGCAAGACCAAGCTCGTCGAGGGCGCGACGCTCGCCGACGTCGGCGAGGACGTCTGTTTGTCCGGCAGCGAGGCCACGGGTGACTGCGAGGTCGAGGATCCCGGCGCGAAGGGGAACGACGTCTCGACCGAGTTCACGCTGTCGATCGATCGCCGCGCGAACTACTACGGCATCGCGACCGGCTACAAGTACTCCGCGTCGTTCGAGAACGCACAGCCCGGGTTCGGCTCCGACTTCCGTTACTTCCTCGCAGGCATCGGCATCTATCGAGCCGAGAAGATCCTCGATCGCCACAACCTGATCTTCAAGAGCAGCATCGGTTACGGCCGCCAGCTCCCATTTCAGCAGGAGTACCTGACCGGCGGCTCGTCGATGCGAGGCTGGCTCAACAACCAGTTTCGCGGCGATTTCCGCGCCGTCGCAAACCTCGAGTACTCGGTGCCGATCTTCACCATCAAGGGCTTCGGCGTTCGCGGTCTCGCGTTCTGGGACTCCGCGTACACGACGTTCCTCAACACCACGAGCCCGGACCGCAACTACCTTCCGAACTCGCAGCGCGGCGATGGCACGAGCACCAAGTTTCAGGAGTACATGGCGCCGTTCAAGAACTCGGTCGGCGTCGGCACGCGGTTCTATCTGCGCCAGATCGTGCTGCCACTACTCGGGCTCGATGTCGGGTATGGTCTCGAAGCAGGTGACGTCCAAGTGTATCTCGCGATCGGCCTTACTGATTAGCGCGCTCGTCGCGTGCTCGGGTAATCGCAGCACGCCGACCTCCGGCGACACCCCGACGCTGATCCTCTACAACGCCGATGTCCGCACGATGGACGGCGCGAGGCCATCGGCCACCGCACTCGCGGTCGCCGGTGACACGATCATCGCAGTCGGTGACGACGCCACGATCCGCGCGCTCGCGCGATCGAAGACGCGCCAGGTGGATCTCGCGGGCAAGACGGTGACGCCGGGCTTGATCGACGCGCACTGCCACCTCTACGGCCTCGGCCTCGACCTCGAGAACATCTCCGTGCGCCAGCTCGACTCCGAACAGGCCACGGTCGCGAAGCTCGCTGCCGACGCCAAGAGCCGTCCCGCTACCGAGTGGGTGCTCGGTCGCGGCTGGGATCAGAATCGCTGGCCGGGTCAGCAATTTCCGCCCAAGGCGTCGCTCGATGCCGCGTTCGGCGATCGACCGGTGTTGCTGCGCAGGATTGACGGTCACGCGGTATGGGTGAGCTCGAAGGTGCTCGCCCTCGCGAACATCACGAAGGACAGCCAGGATCCGGCGGGCGGCAAGATCCTCCGCGATGCCGGTGGCGAGCCGACGGGCGTGTTGATCGACAATGCCACCGAGCTCGTCGAGCAGGTGATTCCGACGGTGACTCCGGCGCAGCGCGAGCGCCGGATCAAGACGGCCGCTACCGCCGCGATCGCTGCGGGCATCACCGGCGTTCACGACATGGGCATCGACGACGCCACCGCCGATGTCTATCGCAAGCTTGCCGGTTCGAACGAGCTGCCGCTGCGCGTCTACGCGTATCTGTCCGGCGATCCCGGCAAGCTCGATCGCGTGCGCGTCGCGCCATCGCCGGCGGTCGGCTGGTTCCAGATGCGCGGCGTGAAGTTCTTCGCCGATGGCGCGCTGGGTTCGCG
>JACCYD010000452.1 GCA_013696695.1 Deltaproteobacteria bacterium
GTTCTCCGTCGAGGGTTTCGACATCCCGCCGAAGAACACCTACGCGCCACTGCTCGAGATCATCGGCTGGCCGCAGTTCCCCGACGAAGTACCGACCGGTCATTAGCGAAGTTCGCTCGCGAAAATCGAATCGCAGTCCGCGTTCGATTTAGCTCGCGAGCACCCACACGAGCCCGGCGGTCGCGAGGCCGGCGATCGCGGCCGCGATCCAGAACTGCGCACGTGATCCGGCCGGTGCGCTCGATCCGCGCGGCACTTCGGGCACCTGCACGGAGCGCTTCGGTGCGGGCTTCGCCGTCGGCGTGACGTCGTCGCCACGCAGATGACGCTCCGCCGGATCGCGAAACACCAGCTCGGTGTTGCCGAGCGCGATGCGATCGCCGTCGGCGAGCCGCGTCGCGCTGGCGATCCGCGCGCCCGCGACCCGCGTGCCATTCTTCGAGTCGAGGTCGCGGATCGTCACGCCGTCCCAGCCGCGCCGGATCTCGACATGCTGTCGCGACAGATCCTCGTCGAGGATCACCCACGTCGCCTCGTCGCCGCGCCCGACGATCATCGTCGCCTCCGGCGGAGGCAGCTCGCGGCGGCCGGTTCCCCCGCGCACGATCTCGAACGCCGGGGCGGATCCGGCGCCGAGCAAGCCGCGCACGAGCTCGCGCGCGAGACTCTCGGTCCGCTGCGGCGTCGCCGCGATCGAGCTGGCGGGTGCCGGCTCGACGCGCACGTGATACGCGCCGATCACGAGCTCGACGCCATCGCCGATCGGCCCCGCGTCGCCGGCGGCATGGCGGTCGAACGACGCGATCGCGATCCATTGCTCGCCGGAGATCCGCACGTGGGCCTCGCGAGCCGCCGGTGCGGGCAGCCGTAACCCGGACCGCGGCCCGCTGCCGATCACGACATCTCCTTCGAGGTCCACCGGCGGCAAGCGCGGCATCCCGGTCTCCCACACCGTGAAGCGCTTCATCTCACCGGCGGGCGCGCGGCTTCGGCTTTGTACTGGTAGTACCGCTCGAGGACCATCTTCAGATATTGCTGCGTGTACTTGAACGGCGGCACCGTGTAGCCGTACTTCGCGAGCGAGCCGAGCCCGGCGTGATAGCCGGCGATCGTCAGCACCAGATCGCCGTCGACGCGATTCGCGAGCCAGCGCAGGAGCCGCGTGCCGGTCATGATGTTCATCCGCGGATCGAAGATGTCGCCGGTCGCGCCCATATCGATCTCGACCGCTGGGTGGACCTGCATCAGGCCCTTGCAGTCCATCGACGACACCACCCTGGTGTCGTAGTCGCTCTCGACCTTGATCACGGCGCGAATCAGCGGCACCGGGATGCGGTAGAGCTCCGACGCCTCGAGGATGAACTGGTCGTAGCGGTGAAACCGCTCGGGCGAGTTATCGGTGGCCGCGATCTTGTCGCAGCGCTCGCAGCCGCCGCGACGCGCCGCGGCCTTCGACCCGCGCTCGGGTTCGGAGACCAGCACCTTCCGCCACTTCCCCCCTTGGCCGCCGCTCGGCTTGATGTTCGTGAAGTGCACGACGCCTTCGTCGTCGGTCCACGAATAGACGTCGGCGCTGCTGTGGCCGCCAGCTACCGCCAGCGCCAGCGCACCCGCAACCACCGACCTGACCAGCCACATCACGCCAAATCGTAGCTCGTGAACCTCCCGTCGAGCAAACGCTGTATGGTCCGCGACGCGTGGTCAACGAAACCGACTACCTGGTCATCGGCTCCGGTATCGCCGGGCTAAATTTCGCGCTGTTGGCTGCCGAACACGGTCGTGTCGTGGTCGTGACCAAGAAGCGGCTGGTCGACACCAACACCAACTGGGCGCAGGGCGGCGTCGCAGCGGTGCTGGCGAAGGACGACACCTTCGATCGCCACGTCGAGGACACGCTGATCGCCGGCGATGGTCTGTGCGACCGCGATGTCGTCCAGATGTGCGTCGAGTCCGGGCCCGACCAGGTCCAGCGCTTGCTCGATCTCGGCGTCCGCCTCGATCGCAACAAGGACGGCGAGCTCGATCTCGGCCGCGAAGGCGCCCACACGCGGCATCGCGTCGTGCACTGGGAGGACGTCACCGGACGCGAGATCCAGCGCGCGATGATGGAAGCGGTCGCGAAGCATTCGAACATCACGGTGCTCGACGAGCACATCGCGATCGACCTGCTGTCGATGGCGAAGTACGGCGGCGATCCCTCGTGCTTCGGCGCGTACGTGCTCGACAAGCAATCGGGTGAGGTCAAGACGATCTGCGCGCGCGCCACGGTGCTCGCCTCGGGCGGCACCGGCAAGGTTTACGTCTATACGTCGAACCCCGACGTCGCCACTGGCGATGGCATCGCGATGGCCTATCGCATCGGCGCCGCCGTCGGTGATCTCGAGTTCGTCCAGTTCCACCCGACAGTGCTCTACCACCCGCTGGCGCGGAACTTCTTGATCTCGGAGGCGCTGCGCGGTGAAGGCGGTGTGCTGAAGCTCGCGAACGGCGACGAGTTCATGCACCACTACCACCCGATGAAATCGCTGGCGTCGCGCGACATCGTCGCTCGCGCGATCGACAACGAGCTCAAGAAGTCAGGCGCCGATTCGGTGTACCTCGACATGACGCACCTCGATCCGGGGTTCGTGCGCACGCGGTTCCCGAACATCGCCGAGCACTGCATGAAGCTCGGCATCGACATCACGAAGCAGCCGATTCCGGTGGTGCCAGCGGCGCACTACGGCTGCGGCGGCGTCAAGACCGACAAGGACGGCGCCACAACGGTGACCGGCCTCTACGCGATCGGCGAGTGCGCGTTCACCGGCCTGCACGGCGCGAATCGCCTGGCGTCGAACTCGCTCCTCGAAGGCATGGTGTATTCGACACGCGCTGCGGCCGCGGTGAAGGACCTGCCGCGCAGCCGGCCCTCGCAGGTCGCGTCGTGGTCCACCGGCCACGCCACCGACTCGAACGATGCGATCGTCGTCTCGCTGAACTGGGAGGAGATCCGTCGGTTCATGTGGTCGTACGTCGGGATCGTCCGCTCCGACAAGCGGCTCGAGCGCGCCCGCCGCCGCATCGAGAACGTGCGCGACGAGATTCGCCAGTACTACCTCGACTTCAAGGTCACGAACGACCTGCTCGAGCTCCGCAACCTCGCGCTGGTCGCCCATCTGATCATCGAGAGCGCGCGCCGGCGCAAGGAATCGCGTGGGCTCCACTACACGCTCGACTACCCCGAAAAGCTTCCCGACGCGCGCCACTCCGAGCTGCAGCTGACCAACGGTCCGGCCAGCAAGTAGCGGGCATCGTGTTTCACACGCGGGCTGTGAACCCTCGTTGACGGAGGCTTGGCCCGCCGACCTCGATGCGCCCACTTGCGGGTCAGTGAATCTCCAACTAGCTGTCGCGTGCACCTGGCATCTGCCTCGCACTACTGCGGGACATACTCCTCGCTGCCGGATCTTGACGGACGGCCACGCAGCGTGGGGGGCCATCGGAGCATGCTGCTCCGGTGGCTTTGTTATTTTTGGCTCTCGCAGGAGACCGCCAAAACCAGGTGCTAGTGTTCTGGGGTGTTTCGCCTCGCCATCGTTCTAGCTCTCGCGGTCGCCGCCTGCGGGGGCCCTCGAGGCCCGTCGTCTCCGGCGGCGAACGGTGTCCGCACCTACCTCGATGCCCTGAAGAGCGATGACCCGCGCGACGCCTACGACATGTTGTCGGACACCACGCGGCGGCGCGTCAGCTTCGATCAGTTCGCGCTCGAGTGGAAGAACAGCAAGCAGGAGCGCGCGTGGCAGGTCGCCGAGCTCGAGAAGAGCCTCAAGGGTAATCCCGACGTCGGCGAACGCGCGCTGATCAGCTTCTCGGACGGCAAGCTCGTGCAGCTCGAGCGCGAGGGCAAGGCCTGGCTGCTCGAGTCGGAGCTGGTGAGCCGGTCGCGTGCGAAGCGTCCGCGCGATGCGATCCGGCTGTTCGCCGATGCGGTCGCGCAGCGCGATGTCGGTGGCGTGCTCGGCATCCTCACGCAGCGCCGCCGCGATGGCATCGCGAAGCAGGTCGAAGGCTTCGTCGCCGGCATCGGCAAGCACGTCAACGGTCAGCTCGAGGAGCACACCGATCGTGCCGAGCTGCGCTGGGACGAGAACGGCATCCGCTATCGCATCGTGCTCCGCAAGGAAGACGACGAGTGGCGCGTCGACGATATCTACATTCGCCCTGCGCCGAAGGATGACGAAGGCACGGGCGAGGTCGAAGAGAACGACGAGCTGTAGCGATGCTGTTCGTCGCGTTGTCGACCCTGCAGGGCCGGCCGATGAACAGCGCGTTCGACGAGCTGGCGCGGCTCGGCACCCCGATCCAGCTGACGCCGGGCAATCACGTGACGCGTGACTTTCGCGCGCATGTCGAAGCTACCGGCGTGACGACGCGGCGGCATCACGGCTTCGCGTGGGAAGCGCGGCGGACCGAGACGTGGAGCGCCGAGGGTGCATGCCTGGTCGCCTCGGAATCGGTGCATCCGCCGAAGCGCGACGCACCCGGCGCGACCGCGTGGTGGAGCTGGTACGAGGCCGCGATCGATCGCCCGATCATCGAGGTGATGTATCCGGGCTACGAGCTCGGAGATGGCGAGTCCGTCGAGCGCGCGATGGCCGCGGGCTTCGATCTCGCGGTCGACATCTCGCACGCGTTCATCCAGCGCACGCAGGGCGCGATGACCGAGGCGACCTGGCAGCGGCTGTGCGATTACGATCGGATCGTCGAGGTGCACGTGTCGGCGAATCGCGGCGAGCACGACTCGCATCAGCCGCTCACCGCGTCGACGTTCGGCCTCGCGTGGGCCACCGCTCGACTCGCCGCGGGCACACCGACGGTGATCGAGTGCTACATGCACCGACTGACCGACGACGAGCGGCGGCGCCAGCTCGATCTGATTCGAGGATCGCGGAACTGTCTCGCTCGGGCCGCGGCATCTCGCTGCGCTGATACCCTGATTACATGAGCGGTTCCTCCGAGGAAGCCACGGGCGTCCGCACGGTCGTCGCACCCGGCACCGTCGACGAGAGGGCGATCGTCGAGCGTCCCGCACCCGCAGCGCCGATCGCGGGGCGCTACCAGGTCGCCCGCCGACTCGGCAAGGGCGGCATGGGCGAGGTCATGCTCGCGCGCGACGAGCAGGTCGGCCGCGACGTCGCGATCAAGCGGATGCGTGCCGCCGATCCGACGGAGCGCCAGGTGCAGCGGTTTCTTCGCGAGGCGTCGATCCAGGGTCGCCTCGAACACCCCGCGATCGTGCCGGTGCACGAGATCGGGAAGGATACCGACGGGCTGCCGTTTTTCGCGATGAAGAAGCTCGCCGGCATCACGCTGTCGAAGATCCTCGAGGATCAGCAGAACGCTCGCGATTCGCAGTCGGAGATCGGCAAGTCGTCGCGGTTCTCGCTGCAGCGGATCCTGCGCGCGTTCGTCGAGGTCTGCCTCGCGGTCGAGTTCGCTCACGTCCGTGGCGTTGTTCACCGCGATCTCAAGCCCGACAACATCATGCTCGGCGATTTCGGCGAGGTGTACGTCCTCGACTGGGGCGTCGCGAAGATTGCCGGCGAGCACGACGACGACTTCACCGATGTCGATTCGAGCGGCGGCTCCGGCGAGAACGCGACGATCGTCGGCACCACGATCGGAACGCCCGGCTACATGGCGCCCGAGCAGATTCGCGGTGGCGAGATCGACGGCCGCACCGACGTCTACACGCTCGGTTGCCTGCTGTTCGAGATCCTCGCCGCCGAGCCGCTACATCCACGCGGCTACGACGGCATGCAGAGCGCACTGTTTCGCTCCGGTGAGATGCCGTCCGCGCGTGCGACGACGCGCGATATCCCGCCCGAGCTCGATCTGCTGTGCGCACAGGCGACGCACGCCGAGCCCGAGCTGCGGCTCCAGACCGCACGCGAGCTCGGGGATCGCGTGCAGCAATTTCTCGATGGTGATCGCGACCTCGCGACGCGACGCACGCTCGCGAAGCAACACCTCGACCGCGCGCGCGAGGCGTTCTCGGAATCGATCGCGAACGACGACCAGAGCCACCGCTCGACCGCGATGCGCGAGGCCGCCGGTGCGCTCGCACTCGATCCCGCGCAGCCTGGCGCCGCCGAGCTGATGGGCAGGCTGATGCTCGAGCCGCCGAAGAAGCTGCCGCGCGAGGTCGAGAACGCGATCACCGAGGACAACGTGCGCGCCGCGCGGATCAACGCGAAGGGCGGGCTGCTCGCCGTCGTCGGCGGACTCGCACTGACACCGCTCCTGTGGTGGGTGGCTCCGGCCGGATCGCCGTGGGTGATCGCGCTGACGATCGTGATGATCGTGATGGGCGGGGTGTCGATCTACAACCTCAAGGCGTCGCAGCCGCTCACCGGCCTCGTCGTCGTCGGCAACGCGGTGATCATCGGCATGATCGCGTGCGGCTACTCGCCGCTACTGATCGCGCCTGGCCTCGCCGCCGTGCTGACGATGGCGATGGTGTTCACGCCGCGGTTCTCGGTTTTCGGGTCCGGGTTCAGCGTGGCCGCGAGTGCGATCCTCGCGGTGTTCGGGCCGCTGTTCCTCGAGCTCGCCGGCGTGCTCGACGCGTCGGCGCGCTTCGACGAGCACGGCGTGGTGTTCAAGGCGCCTGCCGTCGCGGCCACGACGACGCCGCTCATCGTCACCTACGGCGTGTACTGCTTCGTCTTGATCATCGGCGCGGCGTGGATCGCCGAGATGATGCGAACGCGGACCCGCGATGCCCACAAGCATCTGCAGCTGCAAGCGTGGCAGCTCAAGCAGATCGTGACATCGAGCTAGCTGCGGGTCAGGCGCAGC
>JACCYD010000460.1 GCA_013696695.1 Deltaproteobacteria bacterium
CGCACGCATCTCCGTGGCGCGCATCGCGATCGGATCACTGCGTGGCTGGCGCTTGCCGCGTAGTCACGCGTGTTCGAAGGTGTGCCCCCTGAAGCTTCGGGTGGCAGTGCCACGCACCGGACCACCGGGATCGGCGAGATCACGATTCCCTGAACTGTGCTGTGACTGACAGAACGGTCGAGGGGAATGAGCGATGCAGCCTGTCAGGCGTATGGGTTATCCCGATCAGCAACGCTCGCCGTACTACCTGCCAATCCCGTTCATCGCATTGATGTTCGCGGTGGCGCTCTCCGCCATCCTCCCGATCATTCTGATGCTGCAGAATCGGTAGGCGCGCGCCGGCGCACGCACGGGCTACTGCGCCGCGCGATCAGAAAATACGTGAAGCGAGCGGACGCCCGTCACCGACGGACGCATGCCGCGCGAGATATCGAACACGCACACGATCTCGGTGCGCTTGCCCGGCGCGACATTGACCACGAGCGCCGCGACGTTCGCGAGCACGAGGTAGAGCCCCAGCCCGGCACCACCCGATGGCTTGCGCATTATCCCGGTGGCGACATCGATGCCGGCGGGCGGCGTGGCATCGGCGATACCTGGTCGCGCGATACCTGGTCGCGCGATACCGTCTCGCGCGATACCTGGCTGCGGTGCAGACGGTTGCGGGCGGCCGCGATCGTTGCGCGCGCGGCGAACGTGCGCGATGACATCGCGCTGCCGCAGGCTGCCGAGCTCGTCGGCGACCGAGATCACGACGGCGCGTTCGTCCGCGGCCCAGCGCAACACGGCGCGGCGCTCGCCCGACGCCGGCACCTCGCGGAGCGCGTTCATCAGTAGCTCGTCGACGACGTTCGCGATGCGATGCAGCGTGGGCTTGCGCGCGCCGACCGATTCGGCGAACGCGCAGACCTCGTCCATGCCGCGGCGCTTCGAGGTGTCGCCTTCCACCAAGCGCTCTCCGACGACGCTGCCCGCGGCGACATACTTCTCGAGTCCGAACACGTCGCCGGAGGCGAGCTTTTCGGACGTGATACCGAGGTCGCGATCGCGCGGATCGGTGACCAGGTGGCTGACCGACGACTCGAGCATCAGCGCGATCAGCGTGTCGTCGTCGAGATCGTCGCCGACGACAACCACCGGCGCACCGACCGTGCGCAGCGCATCGCCCGCGGCTTGTCGGGCGGCGCGATCGACCACGATCAGCGCGACCTCCTCGAGCGACATCAGGTCGATCGAGCTGGCGTGCACGACGGCGAGGCCGGCAGCCGAGAGGGCTCGTTCGACCGCCGCGCAGCAGCCGCCGTCGCTGCTCACGCAGATCGCCCGTCGAGGCCGCATCGCCTGGCAAGGTATCACGAGGGATTGGTCGGGAATGCCCGTTTTCGGGGCACCTGGGCTACGATCGCGGAGCACATGGCGGATCCGCCCCGACGAGCCGCGACGCGGCCGCCGCCGATCCCGGTCGCGCGCAATCCCGTCGCGCCCGCTGGTGCGAAGACCGACGTGCTTCGCGCCCCCGAGGCCGACGACACCAACACGATGCACGTCGCCGATCCGGCGAAGCTGGTGGAGCGCGTGCTCGAGCTCGTCGCGAGCGAGGCCGAAGCGTTGCTGCTCGCGAACGACGACACGCGGCTCGCCGATCTCAACGTGCGCACCGCGCTGGCGAGCTGGGATGCACTGCACCAGCCCGACGAGGCGATGCGGCTGCTCGAGCTCGCGGACGGGCATCCGCTGGTGGCGCGGTTGCGGTTCGCCGCGGCGATCGCATCGGCCGAGCTCGCCACGTTGCTCGCCGTCGAGCCGCTCGCCGCGAGCTCGCCGGCGCTGTTGCTCGAGCTCGCCGAGGCGCTGCTGTGGCGCCACGGCCACCTCGACAAGGTCACCGAGCTCGTCGATCGCTTGCTCGCCGGATCGCTGCCGGATGCGTGGCGCGCGCACGCGATCGAGCTGGCCACCCTCGCGCACACCGCGAAGGGCCACTGGTCGCGGGTCATCGAGCTCCGTCTCGCCGCGCTCGGAGCTGTTCGAGGCGCCTCGCTCGGTCCCGTGCCGGGGGCAGCACCAGGCGGCAAGGCGTGGGGCGCCGCCGTCGATGTGGCGATCGGCGCCGCGATCGGTGCGGCGATCAAGGATCTCTCGGACGACACCATCGAGCCCGAGACCGACGTCAGCAAGGCGGATCCCGAGGAAGTCGCGGCCGTCGCCGCCGCGATGCTCGATCGCGAGAGTGATGCCGCCGGCGCGCTCGCACTGTGCTGGAGCAAGCTCGAGCACTTCCCCGGGCTCGACGGCACGTTTGGCCTCGCGAACCTGCCGAACACGAAGCTCGGCTGGCTCCGTACGTTCGACGTCGCGATCGACGCCGCGACCGTGCTCGACGACGAGCGCCGGTTCGAGCTGCTCGACAAGCGCGCCGATCTCGTCGGTGCGCTGCAAGGCGGGGCGATCGAAGCGATCGCGACGCGTCATGCGGTGGCGTCCGAGCTCGAGCGCGATGGCCAGCTCGCCGAGGCCACCACGCTGTGGACGCGCCTCGCGGACGATCCCGCGTCGCAGATGCCGGGTGTCGCGCGCCGCGTCGCGTTGGTGCGCGCGACGTGGGCCGCGATCGGCTCGAAGAATCCAGCCGATCGCAAGGCGGCGCTCGCGGCGCATCGCAGGCTCGCCGATAGCGAGTGCACCGAGGTTGCCGCGACCCACGCGTGGCGCGCCCTCGAGCT
>JACCYD010000463.1 GCA_013696695.1 Deltaproteobacteria bacterium
TCCCCACAAATGCGCTGCGTATATACCGTATATACGTAGTCGCGCCGAGGTGGCTCGAGTCGGGGGCGTTGCGGAAGGTCAGGCTGCTCGGATGTTGTGCCGGTGTCGTCGAGTAACTTCAGTCCACGAGGCAGGCTCGTTAGCCCTCGCCACCGCACGAGGCCAGCGAGCCGTTAGCCCTCGAGCTGCAGGCCGCAGTCGGAGCACGCGCCGTCGACGAGCGGCGCCGCGGTGCCACATGCCGGGCAGGGCGGCTCGTCGCTGGTGGTGTCGAGCGCCACCGGCTCGAGCCCTTCACGCTCGTAGATGTCGCGCCACTCGCCCTGGACGAGCGCGCCGAGCTTCGGAAGATCTGCCTCCTGGACCAGGAGGTGCGTCTTGGTCCCTCAACCTTTGCCGCCGCCGGGTGGACACCCGACGGTGACCGGGATGCCAGCATCGAGGCAGCGATCGCGCAGGGCCTTCATCTCCGGGATCGAGCCGGCCATCGCTGGAATCAGCGGCTTGCCGTCGAGCTCCTTGTCCGCAGCGGCGATCGTCAGCGTCTCCATTACCTCAGCGTAGCGCAAATTCGCAGGCGTCCACCCGGCGAGCTACCATCAGCCGCTGGAGGGGACCGTGAAGAACTTGAAACTCGCAATCCTGCTGTGTGGTGGCGCGCTGCTCGGGATCTATGTCTCGGATGGCCTCAACTTCAGCGAGAACGCGGCTGACACGATCATCTTCCTCGCGGCCTTCGCCTTGCCCACGCTGATGGGCCTGCTCGCGCTGGCGAAGCCACCCGCCCAGGCGTGGCACGGCGCGATCGCGCTCGCCGGCTTCGGCGTCGCGGCAGTGCGCGGCAAGGTCTGGGATCAGCTGTCCAACTTTGGCGAGCTGACCGGCAAGGGCAAGGCCGGCGCGATCATCCTCGTCGTCGGCGTCGTGGTGTCGATCCTCGCGATGCTCAAGCCCGAGAGCAAGAGCTGATGCGACCACGCAAGCTCCTGCTCGCGGCTGCTGCACTCAGCACCGCGTTCGGATGCGGCGGAAAGAAGAAGGAGCAGATCATGTACTCCAACCCGAAGGGGTCGGTGTACGACAAGGGCCCGCTCGACGCCAATACGCCAAAGCCGGATGCCCCACCTGCCGATGGCGCGGCGGGGCCGCCGGATGTCGCGCCGATCCCGCCGCCGGCGAATCCAAAGGGCGCGTACTACGACGGTGGACTCGGGCCGCCCGGCGCCCTCGAGGAGTAGTTCAGGAGAAGTCGAGCTGCATCGCCGCCTTCGCGAGGGCGAGCGTCTCGTTTGCGACCGTGTTCGCTCGTCGCGTGTGCTCGCGCAGGATGTCGCGAATGCGGGCGTCGCCTTCGAGTGCCGCGCGTCGCGCGCGTTGGAGTAGCATGCCGTCGATGCGCAACCGCCGTCTCCTCCTCGCCGCCGCCGCGCTGAGCACCGTGCTCGGCAGTGCCTGTGGGAAGCGACCACATCGCTACGCGAACACCAAGCGCCCGAGCTATCCGGACGATGCCGGCGCCGGCTCGGCGACCGATGCGACGCCTGCACCCGATGCGTCCGATCCGGTGGAACCGCCGAAGACCGAGCCATGAAGGAGCCGTTCGACCTCGAGTGGATGGGCGGCGTCGCCGAGAAGCACTTTCGCAAGGTGCGACCCGGCGTCGACGAGCTTCCGTGGGGCACGCTCGACGTCTCGCGCTATCCCGTGGAGCTCGTCGATCGCGCACGCGTGTCGTGGACCGAAGCTGCGTTCAACGAATACTGCACCGCCGTCGCGTTCAGCGAGATGCTCGGTGCGCTGCTCGCCGCGAAGGCGCCGATCGATCTGATCGGCATGGCGAGCGACTTCATGGCCGACGAGATCCTGCATGTCGAGCTGACCAGCCGGATCGCGATGGATCTCGGCGGCGGCGCGCCGTATCAGATCGATTTCGACGACCTCGCGGTGCGCCCGTCGCAGGAGCTGTCGCCGCTGCAGCGCGCGAACGAGCTGGTGGTGCACGTGTGCTGCGTCGGCGAGGCGTTCAGCTTGCCGATGCTCGCGAGCGCGTATCAATCCGCGCTGCATCCGCTGACGAAGCAGGTGCTGCAGCGCATCGTTCACGACGAGGCGCCGCATGGCCGGTTCGGCTTTCTCTACCTCGACTGGGCGGCCGAGCAATTCGACGACGCGGAGCGCACGCGGCTGGCGGAGATCGCGGCGAACACCATCGAGCTGTTCGCGCCGCTGTGGCAGCGCTTGACGAGTCGCGTCCACGACGGCGTGACCACCGAGGGCTACCAGCTCGAGCACGTGCGCGAGCTCGGCTGGACGGAATCGTCGCTGTACGCGACGCGAGCACGCGCAGCGATCGAGGACGAGGTGATCGCGCCGCTCGCGAAGTACGGCATCGCGGTACCGCGAGACCGGCTCGCGAAGTTGCTGGCATGAAGTTGCTGCTTCGGCTGCCGCCCGTGATCACTTCTTGAAGAATTTGTCGAACGCGCGGCGCATCGCGCCCGACTTCTTCGCGGGGCTGTAGCCATCGTTGCCGTACGCGATGCGCGCCGACGGGTCGATGCCGTACTGGATGTAGAGCGAGAGCAGGTCGTGGACCATCGCCGAGATGCCGGTGGTGCGGAGGTCGTGTGACAGGCAGTACGAGTCCGGCTTGTTGCGAATCATCGCCTTCGCGATGATCAACATGATCGTCGGATCGATCAGCTCGCCGTTGCCATCGAGGTAGTGCTTGTACGAGAAGAAGCGATCTTCGGGCGCGAGCTCGTTGGCGCCCTGGCCCTCGACCTTCGGCGCGCGCATGTTCTGGATCGTGCGGTACTCGTGATCGACGTACGCGGCGATCGAGTTGTTCTCGTCGCGCTTCTCGTACTCGACGAACTTGCGGAACGCGTCGAACAAGTTCTTCGGGTTCGCGTACGCGCCGCTGATCAAATAGTAAAAGACGGCGCCGAGCGAGTAGATATCGGCGGGGCGACCGACCGACTTGACGACGCGCCCACGCACGTTGATCTCGGTGGTCTCGGCGAAGGGCCGGTTGAGCAGGATCTTCTTGCGCGTGCGATCGGCGGCCGCGATCGAATACATCTCGTTGCGGTTGAACAGCGAGAACGTGTCGTTCTCGTAGATGTCGATGTAGAAGTCCTCGAAGAACTCGACCTCGGGAGAGCCCTGGGTGCAGTTGACGAGGAGCTCGACCGTGTTGGTCTCCTGCTCGGGACTCTGGAAGTACAGCGTCCCGGGCACCGCCTGAAACCGCGTCATCGAGAGGTC
>JACCYD010000465.1 GCA_013696695.1 Deltaproteobacteria bacterium
TTTCCGGCGCTGCGCAAGTTCATCAAGAAGGAGCCGCGGCTGATCACCGCCGCCGAGTATCACCAGATGGCCGGGCGTGCTGGCCGGCCGCAGTTCGACGATCGCGGCCTCGCGATCACGCTCGCGCCCGAGGACATCGTCAGCGATCTCAAGAAGGAGCTGAAGGACGCGCGCAAGCAGGGCCCCGATCAAGAAACCAAGATCAAGAAGGCGGTCTACAACCGCGCGCGCGGCGATGCGCAGCGCAAGGGCGAGGTGATCTGGACGCCGGAGGTTCACGCCGAGCTGGTCAAGGGCGAGCCCGCGGAGCTCCGCAGCAAGACCAAGATCACGGCCGAGCAGGTGCTCGCCATCGGCCTGCCGGATCTCGCCGAGACCACGCTCGGCACCGAGGCCGAGCAGCGGATGGCGGCAGCCGAGCGTTCGCTGCCGCCGTCGATGCGGCTCGATATCGTGACGGTGATCGATAACCTGTTGCTCGAAGATCGGCTGAAGAAGGAGCTCCACAAGACGCTCGCGCAGCTGGTCGCGAACATGCGCGCGGTCGGCGTGCTCGACGAGCACGGCAAGCAGATCGCGGGTCAGATGATTCGCGAGCTGATGGGCATGGACGGCCTGTTCATCTACTACGTGCTGTTCAATCACCAGCTCGAGTACGTCGAGCTCCGAGCGCTGGTGGAGTACCTGATCGATCACGACATCATCCAGCGCCAGATCGACCGCAAGGACGAGGATGCCAAGCGCGAGTGGCAGCGGACGTGGCTGCGCGAGCAGCGCGACGCCGGCGCGCAGGTGTCGTGGGACGACGCGATGGCCGCGTGGGAGAAGGCCAACCCGCGCGAGCTCACCAGGGTCGAGATCATTCACAGCGAGCTGGCCGCCAAGATCCCGCACCCCGAGCTTCACGGCGGCAAGAAGGCGAAGAACGTGTGGGCGACGCTCGAGGACAGCGGCCTCGGCTTCCTCGAGTTCGTCGAGAAGCATCACCTCGAGCACGAGGAAGGCAATCTGTTCTCGTACCTCGTGCGAGTGATGAACTTCGCCCGCAAGCTCGGCGAGGCATCGAAGCTCACCGAGTTCGAGGACATGGCGGAGCGGGTGCAGCGCATCCTCGCGAGCGTCGACGTGCGCCTGGTCGACGATTCGAAGTGGGCCTGACTTCGCTGCTTCGATAAGCGGACGATCACGCTTGCTGCTGGCGAGGTCGGCCCGTAAGTTGGTTGAAATCGGGTGCAGCGATGCCGCTGCAGGAGCCGCTTCGGTCGGGCCGCCGCAGCAACGAGTGTTGAAGTGCTCCTCGTCATCTGTTTTGCCATCGGCTATCTCGCGATCGTCTTCGAACACCCGCTGCGGGTGAACAAGACGGTGTCCGCCCTGATCATGGGCGTCATCTGCTGGACGGTGCTGGTCACCGATCACGACAGCGCGCACCTCAACGAGCAACTCCTGCACCACTTCGCAGGCATCGCGCAGATCGTGTTCTTCCTGCTCGGGGCGATGGTGATCGTCGAGTTGATCGACGCGCACGATGGCTTCGAGCTGATCACCTCGCGGATCACGACAACCAGCCGCCGCAAGTTGCTGCTCGTGATCTCGATCCTTTCGTTCCTGCTGTCGGCGGTGCTCGACAACCTGACGACGTCGATCGTGATGATCTCGCTGGTCCGCAAGCTCACTGCCGACGATAACGACCGTCTGAATTTTGGCGGGATCGTCATCATCGCGGCGAATGCGGGTGGCGTGTGGTCGCCGATCGGCGACGTCACGACGACGATGCTGTGGGTCGGGAATCAGGTGACGACGACGGGCCTGCTCTCGACGTTGATCGTGCCGGCGCTGGTCTGTGTATCGGTGCCGATCGCGTGGGTCATGATCCGCCTCAAGGGCAACATCACGCGACCGGAGATCGTCGAGACGCGAACGACGACGCCGAGCACGGCGGGCGAACGCACACTCGTGTTCTCGGTGGGAACGGCCGTGCTGGTGTTCGTGCCAGTGTTCAAGACGCTGACCGGGTTGCCACCCGTGATGGGTATCCTGCTCGGGCTCGGCGTCCTGTGGGCGGTCACCGAGGTGATGCACAAGAACAAGAACGACGGGTCACGCAGCGCTCTGTCTGCGGCCGGTGCCCTGCAGAGGATCGACTCGCAGAGCGTCCTGTTCTTCCTCGGCATCCTGCTGGCGATCGGTGCGCTCGAAACCGCGGGCACCCTGCGCCAGCTGTCGGGCTTCTTCGACCGGGAGATCGGAAACATCGACGCGATCACGCTGACCATCGGCCTGTCGTCGGCGGTGATCGACAACGTGCCGCTGGTCGCGGCGTCGCAGGGCATGTACCCGATCGAGACGTTCGGCACCGATCATCACTTCTGGCTGTTCCTCGCGTATTGCGCGGGAACCGGCGGCAGCATCCTGATCATCGGCTCGGCCGCAGGCATCGCCGTGATGGGCATCCAGCGGATCACGTTCGGTGCCTACGTGAAGCGGTTCTCGTTGCCGGCGCTGCTCGGATATTTTGCGGGAGCACTCGCCTACCTGGCGATGCGCTGATGACCGACTTCGAGGTCGCCTCGATCTTGATCAGCCTCACCGCGGGCCTGGCGTACTTCAACGCCCGCGTGTTGCGGCTGCCCTCGGCGATCGGCCTGATGGCGACGGCACTGGTCGGGAGCCTGATCGTCCTCGGGCTCGACGCGCTCGATGTGACCGACGTCGCGCCGCGGGTCTCGGCGCTGCTCGATCACGTGAACCTGTCGTACGCGCTGTTACACGGCATGCTCGGCCTGCTGCTGTTCGCCGGCGCGTTGCACGTCGACCTCGGTGACCTTCGCGCCTATCGCTTGCCGATCACGGTGCTCGCGCTTGGCGGGACCGCGCTCTCGACGGCGATCGTCGGGGTCGTCAGCTACTTCGTGCTCGGCGCGATGGGACTCGAGCTGTCGCTGGTCCATTGCCTGCTGTTCGGGGCGCTGATCTCGCCGACCGATCCGATCGCGGTGCTCGGCATCCTCAAGGCGGCGAAAGCACCCAAGAGCCTCGAGGTCACGATCACGGGCGAGTCGCTGTTCAACGACGGGGTCGGGGTGGTGTTCTTTCTGGCGATCTACGGCGTCGCGGCCGGGGACGAAGTCACGGCGGGTTCGATCCTGCGACTGTTCGTCCAGGAAGCGATCGGAGGTGCGCTGTTCGGCATGGCGCTTGGCTACGTCGGATACCGGCTCCTCAAGAGCATCGATCAGTACTCGGTCGAGATCCTGATCACTCTCGCGATCGTGCTCGGCGGTTACGTGGCAGCGGAGAACCTTCACGTCTCGGCACCGATCGCTGCGGTGGCTGCGGGGCTGTTGATCGGCAACCAAGGTCGCGCGTTCGCCATGTCGGACACCACGCGCGATCATCTCGACACGTTCTGGGAATTGATCGACGAGATCCTGAACGCGGTGTTGTTCTTGCTGATCGGGCTGGAGGTCGTCCGGCTCCAGCTTGGACTCGAGCTGCTGGTCGCATCCGCCGTGATGATTCCTCTCGTGTTGTTCGCGCGCTGGAGCTCGGTCGCGATTCCTCTGGCGGCACTACCCAAATTCCGTGGCCAGGCACGTGGCGCCGTCACGCTCTTGACCTGGGGAGGGTTACGCGGCGGGATCTCCGTCGCGCTCGCGCTGTCGCTGCCAAGTGGACCGGAACGCAACGTGATCCTCGTGATCACCTACAGCATCGTGGTGTTCTCGATTCTGATCCAGGGCACCACCCTCGGTCGACTCACGCGCCGCTTCGCAACGGAAGCACCCTCGTCCGCGTTGGGGGTGCCCGGTGGCGGTGTCGACTCGACCGTGCGGTAGCAGTGCGGATCCGCCGCGGTGGGCGGTGTGCCGTGCTGCCACGCGCGCAACATGGCGAAGATCCGTGCCCTTGCGGAGGCTGAATCTATGCTTACGGTCATCGCCACGCGAGCACGGAACTTGCGAGTGCTCAGGACGCAACGATGACGACCTCGATCCAACTCCTCCCCAGCGACACCATTGGCGATGCATTTGGCCAGATGGAGACAGCGGGCGTGATCGCACTGCCCGTGGTCGATCGCAAGCGACGGATTCTCGGCACGGTCACCGAAGCGGATCTTCGCCGGCATGTCGCCAAGCATGGCCGCGGCTCGATGTTCTCGTCGACGCTCGATCGCGTGCTCGAAGACCTGCCGCGCGCCGCCTGATTCACTCAGGCGTTC
>JACCYD010000483.1 GCA_013696695.1 Deltaproteobacteria bacterium
CCGCCAGAGGGTGGCGGCCGCCGGAGTGCCACGCGGCTCCTCGACGAAGGCGTTCGCCTCGGCCGCTACACCATCGTCGGCCTCCTCGGTCGTGGCGGCATGGGCGCAGTCTACGAGGCCGAAGACCCGGAGCTGGGCCGCCGCGTCGCCATCAAGATCCTCCACGAGGATCGCGACGACGCCGAGCGCGATGCCCTTCGCCGCGAAGCCCAGGCCCTCGCCACCCTCATCCACCAGAACGTCGTCATGGTCTACGATGTCGGCGTCGACACCGCGGGCGACGTGTTTCTCGTCATGCAGCTGGTCGAGGGCGAAACCATCGACGCCTGGATCGCGCGCACCAAACCATCTCCCGCCGCGATCATCGCCAAGTTCAAGCTCGCCGGCGCCGGCCTCGCCGCCGCTCACGCCGCTGGCCTCGTCCACTGCGACTTCAAACCCGCCAACGTCTTGATCGACGAGCACGGCGCCGTCCGCGTCGGCGACTTCGGCCTCGCACGCCGCTCGCGCCGCATCACCGGCACCGCCGAACACGGCCCGACGATGATGACCACCCTCGCGGGAACGCCCGCCTACATGGCACCCGAACAGTTCGAGGGCGTCGTCACCCCCGCGAGCGATCAGTTCGCCTTCTGCATCGCCCTCTGGGAATGCCTCGCGGGCGAACGCCCGTTCGAAGAATCCACCGCCGCCTCCCTCGATTCCTCCTCGCGTGGACCACGTCGCGAGCTGCCTTCGAGCGCGAAGATCCCACGCTACGCGCGTCGCGTGCTCGAGCGCGGCCTCTCCGCCACACCCTCCACACGATTCCCCGACATGACCTCGCTCCTCGACGCCCTCGCACCCAAGCGCGGTTTCGCGACACTGATTGCCGCCACCGTTGTCGCCGCGATCGCCAGCGGCACCATCGTCTACTTCGCCACGCGCACCGAAACCACCATCCCCGTCTGGCAAGGCGCCGATCTCGACAACCGCCAGCTCCTCACCACGATGGGCACCGAAGGCTGCGCCTACGCACCGATGGTCGAGGGCGGTACCGTCATCTTCGATCGCACGCACGGCGAGGTCGTCGATCTCTACTCCGTCCCACTCGCCGGCGGCCCACTCCGCCAGCTCACGTCCGGACCCAACTGGGAGTGGCGCGCACAGCGCGGTCGCAAGCCCGGCGAAATTTCATATCTCCTCCACGATCGCACCACCGAGGAAGACTCCCAGGTCGTCTATCGCGACCTCACCACCAACCAGGAGACCGTCGCCCTCCGTAGCAACGTGACCTGGGATGCCGTCACGGTCGGCGATCGATTGTTCTACTCGCCGAACGACAACAAGGGCATCTGGGTCGTGAAGGGCGAGGAACAGAAACCCTTCGCGACGCCCATCCCCGGGTTCACCTACTTCGGACTCACCGCCTCGAGCTCCGGCGATCAACTCGGCGTCACTCGCCTCGAAACCAACGGCGGCGCGTCGGGCGCGCCGTGCACGATCGACGTCGCGACCGGTGCCTTGCGCTGCATCGAAGATCTCCGCAGCCCCACGCGCCCCACGTTCGGTCGCGACTCCACCGTCCTCTACATCGCCGCGATCGACGGCATCTACCGCCGCGATCTCACCACCAACCACACCACCAAGCTCACCGACGACTACGCCGAAGGCGGCCTCGCCGTCGCACCCGATGGCTCCGCGCTGATCTTCTCGCTCTGCCGCACTCACACCAAGATCATCGACGCCTCCACGCTCGAGACCCTCGTCGACGATCCCGACGGCCACCAACCCTCCGCCGCCAGCACCGGCGCGCTCGCCTGGGTCCGCACCATCGGCAAGACTCAGGTCCTGATGCTGCGCCTCCCCAGCGGTCGCGTCACGCAGCTGACCTCCGTCGAGCAAGGCTCCGTCGCGTACCCGCGGTTCTCCGCCGACGGCAAGTACCTCGTCTTCGCACTCGCACTGCCGCGCGCCGGACTCCACATGATCGAGATCGACAAGCCCGGCAGCATCCGCCAGATCACCAAGAATCCCTCCGACTACTACCCTCACTGGGCCGCTGACAACCAGATCGCCTTCATCCAGACCGATGAAGGTGGCAGCGACACGCTGTTCACTGTCAAGATCGACGGCAACGATCGCCGCGAGCTCGCCGCCGCATCGCGCACCCTCTACGGCACCAAGGGCAACGAGCTCCTCGTCGGTGGCGTCAAGGGTGTGTTCTGGCTCGACCCCGCCACCGGCAAGGAGCGCCCCGGCCCACCGCCCGACGGTGAACCCGAAGCGGGCAACACCTCGCCGTCGGGAAACTGGGTCGTCTATCAGATGGGCTCGGACGGGCACGCGATCTACCGCACGCGCACCGACGGCAGCGCGCCACTCGAGCTCGTGCGCCGCTTCGACTCGAGCTACTTCGTCAACAAGCCATCGATCACCGACGACGGCCAGGTGATCCTCAGTGCCGGCCCGATGTACGGCGACCTCGTCAAGATCCCCGCAAAGCCCGACGCCTGGTTCTGATCGATCGTAGGCTCGCGCGATGCTGCCGACGCTCTGCTCGTGTTGCTTGACCAAGCCGCTCGCCACGGATCGCGAGACTTATCTTAAGATGTGCAACGGCTGCGCGGATCAGTACGGCGTGGTCCCGATGCCGCGCTCGCGCAGGCCGCCGGTTCCCTGTCGCGGCTGCAACGGCCTCCACTTCGTTCGCGCAGTGCCGCGCGAGCTCACGAACAAGAGCAACTCCACGATCACCTCGCCCGAGATCGCTCCGATGACAGTGACCTACGCATATCGAGCGCCCGCGACAACCTGGCTCGGTACTCACGCGGCGCAGCCGCTCGACGCGAAGCTCGGGTTCGGCACCCTCGAGATGTTCATCTGCAAGAGCTGCGGGCTCGTCGATTGGTTCTGCCAGGACCCCGAGCAGATTCCGATCGGTCCGTCGTACATGACCGAAGACGTCGACTACGAATCCGAGACCGGCCCGTACCGATAGCTCGTCGGGCTTCGTGATCTACGTCGCGCGCGGAAAGAACAGCTGGAGTGGCGTGGAGACGCGCGCGGCCCAGCTGCCGGCGTTGTGCTGGTGGCCGGTCCACGACAGTAGATAGAGGTCGTCGTCGACCCCGTAGCAGTGCTCGCGGAGCGCGCGATACATGGCGCGCGTGTTGTGCACGCCGTCTCGGGTGCTCGCATCGTGTTCGAAGCCCGACGCCGCGGCGCCGCAATCGAGATAGAGGTTGGGGCGTGGGTGGGGGCAGCTCTCGGAGACGAGACCGAGCAGGTAGCGTTCGCCCCACCAGAACGACGGCGACAGACAGATCGCGCCGCCGAACACGTGGGGTTGCGTCCACGCGGCCCACATCGAGAACAGGCCGCCCATCGACGAGCCGAGCAACACTGTCGACGCTCGATCGGATCGCGTGCGGTACTCGGCGTCGATCAGCGGCTTCAGGACCTCGACCATGCCGCGCAGATGATCGGCGCCGTGCAGACCTCCGCCGTGCTTGGGATCGGGGACTGGACCGAGCCGGTCGAGCCGGCCTTCGCCGGTATCGATCGAGACGACGATCATCTCGTCGATCGCGCCGACATCCCACAGGTCGTCGATCACGTGGTCGAGCCCCCAGGTGCCGAACGGATCGGTGCCGTCGCTCCAGATCGATTGACCGTCCTGGCTGTAGAGCACCGGGTAGCGGTGGTGATCCTGCTCGCCGTAGCTCGGCGGCAACCGGACGCGGATGTGCAATCCACCGCCCCACGGCAGATCGATCGTGCGCAGCCCCGAAAGATCGCCGGTGCTGCGGTCGAACGCGGGTCGCAGCACGACCTCGTCGCCGCGCCCGAGGACGGCGTTGCGACCGACCATCCATTTACCGTCCTCACGCACGAGCTTGAGCTGCACCGGATCGAAGTGCGGGATGTCGAGCCGGAAGACGCTGACGTCGCCTTCGACCTCGTCGGGGGCACGATCCGCGAACCAGTCGAGCCCGGCGGTGCCACCGCGCAACGTCAGCCGCCCTCGCGCCTGCGGATAGATCGCCCGCAGCACGGTCGTGTCC
>JACCYD010000490.1 GCA_013696695.1 Deltaproteobacteria bacterium
ACCCCGAACGCGTCGGCATCCGTCGTGCCCGCTGCCAACAACCCGTCGACGATCGTCGCATCCGAATCTGCTGCGCTCGCGTCCGTCGCGTCTCCGCAAGCTGTGCCCGCGCCTGTCGCAGCCGGATCCGTCGGGCCCACTTCCATCGCGCCCGCGACGATCTCGATGACCGCTTCCGGCGCAGCGCACACGCGCGGCGCGCCGAGAGCGGTCGGTTCGGGCACGCGTCTCCTCACGACCGACGCGATGCGTCCGATCCGTTCGACGCGGATGCCGCTGATCGCGCTCGGCGCGGTCGTGGCCGTGGCGGTCGTGGTGATCGCGGTGTTCTCGATGAGGAAATCCGATTCGACCCCGATGCCTCGCGTCGTAGCGCCACCCGCCGGCGAACCGCCGAAGCCGGCGCCCGCAGCGATCCACACCACACCGGCAATGCCCGTCGCACCCGACACCGGCGCGCCGAATTCGCGCGACAGCGGCGCGCCGAATCCGCCCACCACCGGCGCACCGCATCCGCCCGGCGCGCCGAATCCCACAGCGACCAAGACTCCGCCAATCACGCTCAAGCCGGTTGTGAACGACACCTCGCCGGCCGCGCTCATGAAGCTCTACGCGGCGGTTGGCAAGGAGCTCGACGACCTCCGCCGGCTCGTCGGTGCGAACCTCTCGTCCGACTTGCTTCGACGCTACCGGCTGATCTACCTGGCCTCCGCGCTCCAGACGCAAGCGCGCCGCACCGCCACGCACAATCTGCTGACGCAGATCCAGAGCGAGGCACGCGCGATGCGCGGTCGCTGATCAGGGATCAACGCGTTCAGCTCGGCCTGCATAGAACCGAACGTGTAATGCACGCGCCCGGCCTGTTCCTCGTCGCGGAATCGTACACGCAGAGCAGCAACCTCTCGTGCCAAGATCTCAGCGCTTCTTGCGCACGGTCGTGACCTGCACCTTGCGACGACGCAGGCGCGTCGCTTCCTTGAGCCGGCGCTCGGTGCGCTCGATCAGGGATTGCTGGCTGTGCTTCGCACCGACGCTCGCCCGCTTGACGTAGCTGCCGTCGGAATTCATGTCCCACGCGCCACGCTGATCCGAGAGCTGGGTGTCGAGGATGTGGCGGAGCTCGGACTGCAGCCGCGCATCTTCGATCGGGATCAGCACCTCGACGCGCTTCTCGAGGTTGCGCTGCATCGCATCTGCCGAGCCGAGGTAGTACTCGGGCTTGCCGCCATTGTGGAAGTAGTAGATGCGCGCGTGCTCGAGGAAGCGACCGATCACCCTGACGACCTTGATCGTCGACGACACCCCGACGATGCCTGGACGCAGCCGGCAGGTGTCGCGCACGATCAGATCGATCGTCACGCCGCGTTGTGACGCTCGATACAGCGCGCGAACGATGTCGACATCCTCGAGGGCGTTGAGCTTCCACTGGATGTGGCCACGCCCACCGCCGCCCTGGATCGCGATCTCGCGCTCGATCTTCTCGAGTAGCGCCTGCTTGAGCATCTTCGGCGCGACCAGCAGCTTGTGATACTTGCGGCGCGGCTTGTAGCCGGTCGTGAGGTAGTTGAACAGCTCGGTCAAGTCGCGGCCGATCGCGTCGTCGGAAGTAAACATCCCGAGGTCGGTGTACATGCGCGCGTTACCGGCGTGGTAGTTGCCGGTGGCGACGTGCGCGTAGCGGCGCAGGCCGTCGAAGTCGTTGCGCACGACGAGGATGATCTTGGTGTGCGTCTTGAGCCCGACAACGCCGTAGGTGACGTGGATGCCGGCGCGCTCCATGCGCGTCGCCCACTTGATGTTCGCTTCCTCGTCGAACCGAGCCTTCAGCTCGAGCACGACGGCGACCTGCTTGCCGTTCTTCGCAGCGCGCACGAGGTGCCGGATGACCTCCGAGTCCTTCGACGTGCGGTACAGCGTCATCTTGATCGCGCGAACCTTCGGATCGTCCGATGCCTCGCGCAGAAACCGCTCGACGCTGAGCTGGAACGATTCGTACGGGTGGTGCACCAGCATTTGCTTGGCGTCGCGAATCGCGTGAAAGATCGAGCCGTCGGTGAGCAGGTCGACGGGCGGCGATGGCGCGTGCGGCGGATCGCGATGTTCCGGGATGTCGAGCGTCGCGATCTCCATCAGATCGCGCATGCCGAGCATACCCATCGCCTCGAACACGTCGGCTTGCTCGTCGAGCTCGAGCTCGGCGGCGAGGCGGCCGCGCAACGTCGGCTGCATGATGCGATCGACCTGGAGACGCACGACCGGAGCGAACTTGCGATCGCGCAGCTCGGCTTCGATCAGCTCGAGCAAATCGTCGGCGTCTTCTTCATCGCGCTCGGTGATCGCGTTGCGCGTGACGCGGAACATCGAGCAAGCCTCGACCTCCATGCCAGGGAACAGCAGATCGAGGTTGTTCGCGATCACCTCCGCGAGATCGACGAACGTGCGCGACGCGCCGACGCGCACGAACCGCGACGTACCGCCGCCGACCGGCACCTTGACGCGCGCGAGCAGCCCCTCGACATCGTTCTCGTAGCGCAGTGACACGAGCAGGTTGAGCGACAGGTTCGAGACGAACGGGAACGGGTGTGCCGGATCCATCGCCTGCGGCGTGACCAGCGGGAAGATGTTGCGCAGGTAGTACTCGCGCACCCACGCCTGCTCCTTCGAATCGAGCTCCTTGTACGGCGCCATCCACACGCCGACGGCGCGCAGCTCGCCGAGCACCTTCTCGAGGAGGAACGCCTTGTGCTTCTCGAGGCGCGAGATCAGCTCGAGGCAATCGACGATCTGCTGCTGCGGTGTGCGGCCATCGGGCGAGATCACGTGGACCTGCGCGCCGACCTGCTGCTTGAGACCGCCGAGGCGCTTCTGGAAGAACTCGTCGATGTTCGACGAGATGATCGCGATGAACTTGAGCCGCTCGAGCAGCGGCGTGCCCGGGTCGTCGGCCTCTTGCACCACACGCCAGCAAAAGTTCAGGTAGGTCAGCTCGCGGTTGAGCTGGAGCTCCGGCGCGTTGAGATCGGTCGGGGTGATGTCACCGATGCCGGGCGCCGGGGGCGTGCGGCCGGAGACCTCGACCACGCGCAGCGATCCGCGATCCTTCGTGGACTCGATCACCGCGTCGCTCACCACCTCGAGGCGATGAATACCCGAGACATCCGGCGCAGCCACGATCCGTTCGGCAGACATACGCCAAAATTATACCGCCCCCGTGACAGGACGGTCACATACGCACCGAGGAGATTAAAGAACGATCACAGTGACTTCGGAGATCGTTCGCGGCCATCGCGGACTGCGAATCCGCGGCGCACGCCGTTCTGCACGATCCACACACCACCATCCGCGAGCGTCGCCTCGTCGATCGGGGGCGTGCCGAGGTCCGCGAGCCACACGGCGAGGCCGGTGGTCAGATCAAATGCGACGAGCTGGTGCCAACCTTCGCCCTCGACCAGCTCGTACGATCGCTCGTGATCGGTGAGCGTCACCGGCCCGCGGGTCTGCTTGATCACCTTGCCCT
>JACCYD010000515.1 GCA_013696695.1 Deltaproteobacteria bacterium
TCACGTGCGCGACGTGCGTTTGCTCGCGCAGCCCTTCGGCGGCGAGTTGACCGAACGCGACGACAACGCGCTGGTGTTCAGCTGGACCGGCGCCTCGTCGCAGCCCACCGATCGCGCCGCGATGTGCGCGCTGGCCCTGCGCGACAGCTTCGCGTGGGCACGGATGGCACTCGCCACGGCGAGCGGCGAGTCGGTCGGCCAGCTCGCGTCCGGATCGATCGCTGGTCGCGCCGCAGCGCTGGTCGACCACTCGGTCACCGCGATCCGCATCGATCCGGTGACGGCGAGCATCCTCGCGGGTCGGTTCGAGCTCGGTAGCGACGACAGCGGGCCGATGCTGGTCGGCAAGTCGGTCGCACCGACGCTGCCTCCCGGCGACGACGAGCATGCCCCGATCCAGATCGACAAGACCGTCGGCAACTACCGGATCGAGCGCAAGCTCGGCGGTGGCGGCATGGGCGTCGTGTATCTCGCCGAGCACGTCACGCTCGGCCGCAAGGCGGTGGTCAAGTTCGTCCACCCCGAGTACTCGCGCAACAGCGAGTTCGTGCAGCGATTCTTCACCGAGGCAAAGACCGCAGCGACGATCCGGCACCCCGGCATCGTCGACGTCTTCGACTACGGTCAGGATTCCCACGGCAACAGCTACATCGTGATGGAGCTCCTCGAGGGCGAGAGCATGCGCGACATGCTCGCCCGCGAGCGCACGCTGCGCATCGAGATCGCGGTCGCGCTCGGCATCCAGATCGCGAGTGCGCTCGCCGCCGCCCACGCACGCGGTGTCGTCCATCGCGATCTCAAGCCCGACAACGTGTTCATGGTGACGGCGCCCGACATGCCGAACGGCATCCGCGCGAAGGTGCTCGACTTCGGCCTCGCGAAGGTCACGAACGTGCAAGGCGGCATGGGCGTCACGCGCACCGGCGCGATCCTCGGCACGCCGCTGTACATGTCGCCCGAGCAGTGCCGCACGGCGGTCGCGGTCGATCACCGCACCGACGTCTACTCGCTCGGGTGCATGGTGTTCGAGATGATCGCCGGCCGGCCGCCGTTCATCGATAACACCGTCGGTGATCTGATCGCCGCGCACATCGCCAAGCCCGCGCCGGCGTTGCGCGGCTTCCATCCCGAGATCCCGCAGGCGCTCGAGGACCTGGTCGCCAAGGCGCTCGCAAAAGATCCCGCCGAGCGACAGCAATCGATGGAGGCGCTCGCGACCGAGCTCGCCACCATCACCGAGCACGTGCGCGCTGCAACGCCGCCGCGCACCGCCGAGCGTGCCGCCGTGATGCCATCCACGATCCACGGCAACGTGAAATCGCCGGTGCTGGTCACGCCGCCACCCGAGCGGTCGAAGCCCTCGGTGATGCTGTCGCCGAGCATCGAGACGATCGCCGCAACGCCGGCGTCGAAGAGGGCCACCGAGCCGGCCGTCGAGCCGGCGCCTCGCTCCGCGGCACGCCGGATGACGTGGATCGCAGCAGTGCTCGTCGTGCTCGCCGGTGCCGCCGTCGTCTGGCAGCTGTCGCGGCGCGGAGACGAAGGCGGACTGCCGTCGCGCGATCGCCGCGTCGCGATCGTCGCTGACAACGCCGGCGCCGCCACCGATGCGTGGCTCGGCCCGATCGTGTCGCGCCTCGCGATGCAGCGGCTGATCAACGCCGAGCGGCGCTTCCTGGTGACGCCCGCCGATCGCGCGAACGTCACCGCGCGCCTTCGCTTCAAGCGCGCGGACAAGGCGATCGAGATCACCGCGGATCTCGGCGACGGCGCACCGATCGTCGCCACCGGCGGCGGCGTGATGCCCGCGCTCGATCTGTTGCTGCCGCAGCTCCAGCGCCGGCTCGACGAGGATCAGCCGCCGCTCGCCGATCCCGATCACGATACGGCGATGGCGCGGCTCGGTACCACGTCGAAGGACGCGTATCGCGCATACGGCGCCGCCGTCGACGAATACTTCGGCTCGGTGATGAGCGACGTCGCGATCGCCACCAAGTCCGCCGAGGCGGCGCTCGTTGCCGACCCGACGTGGCCGCACGGCCTCGCGCTGCTCGCACTCACGCAGGGCCTCGGCTCGAAGACCTCGACGGCGACGCTCGCGCGCCAGCTCGAGGCGGGTCCTCGCGATCCGGTCGGCCGCAAAGTGCTCGACGCCGCGCGCCTCGCCGCTGCCGGCAAGGACGCCGAGGTCGTGCTGCTGCTCGACGACGAGTTCCGCAAGGCGCCCGACGACGTGCTGCTCGGTTGGCTGCTGGTCGTCAGCTTCGATCGCCTGCACCGCCGTGACGACTGGGCTGCCGTCGTGCGCAAGCTGCACGACACGCGTCCCGATCTGCAGTTCGGCGCCGATCTCGTCGGCGCGACGAAAACGGCCGGCCGCACGAAGGAAGCCGAAGGCGTGCTCGAGCGCTGGGGCGGTACGGCCCCGGATAGCCCGCAGCTGTTCATCTCGCAGATCGCGGATCACCTGGAGCTCGGCAAGGTCGACGCCGCCGAGCGCCGCGCACAGGATCTGTTGTTCGTGTTCGGCGAGAGCCCCGGCCGGCTCGCGATGTTGTGCGACGTGCAGATCACCGCCGAGCGCACCACCGACGCTCGCGAGATCGCTCAGCGGCTGCTGCGCGAAGGTCCGATCGATCGCGCACGCGCTCACAAGCGCCTCGGCGACATCGCAGTGCTCGAAGGTCGGTTCGCCGCCGCCTACGATTCGTATGCCGCCGCCGCCCGCGATGGCCGGCCGTTCGGCCTCGAGGGCGGCACGCGCGAGGCGCTCGAGGGGCTTCGCACCCTCGCCACGATCCTCGATCGCAAGCCGGAGGCGGCCAGCCACATGAAGGATCTGGCCGACGTGCTCGGCGAGCTGGGCAATGCGTCGGCCCGCTCGATCGCCAGCTTCGAGCACGCGCTCGAGTCACGCACCGGCACCGCGTGCCCCGATCTCGCCGCCGCGGTCGCCGCGATCGAGGATCCGGGCAGTCGCGAGACGGCGCGCAAGCGGATGCTGCGCGCGGGCGCGGTTCGCGGCTGTGGCACCTGCAAGGACGTTGTCGCCGCGGGCGTCGGCAGCACCGAGGACAGCGTCGCGTCGCTCTACGAGCTCGCGAGCTGCGCGAAGTCCGAGGGTCAGCTCGATCTTGCACGCCAGACGCTCGAGCAGATCCGCGGCATCCGCACCTGGACCACCCATCCACCCCCGTATCTCGCGTCACCGTTCCATGCGATCCAGGCGCGTGCCTTGCTCGCGCAGGTGTTCGCGCAACAGCGAGATCCGGCCGCGGCGCGCCGCGAGCTGACCAGCTTCTTCGCACGCTGGGAGCGGGCCGATCGCCCGGTCCCTGCGATCACTGCCGCCCGCGAGCTCCGCGATCAGGTCGCGAAACCTTAGCCGGCGGTTTTCAACCGATCCCGGGAGTCAGTGCGCAGGTCTTGCCGGCAAGTCCTGCCAGTCAGCCGGCCCTGCCTGACAGTCCGGTCGTGATGACGCGGGTTTAGCCGGGCATGGGCGTTGCTGTTCCGAGCTGCCTTGGACAACGCGCGCGTTTTCTCTTCACGTTCGGCGGGTGAGGTCTCTACCTCCCCGATGAGCGGCCCCGACAATGTTCTTGAGATGGCTCGGAAGCCTGTGATATCGAGCGGCAAATTCTGGAGGCGAACGGTGCGTAGAACAGCGTTGGTGTGTTGGTTAGCGGTGGTTGGAAGCTGTGTCGGCGAGGCGGAGCAGCCGCAGCTGAACACCTCTCAGACCACCCAGGGGTCGACGAACGCGATCAACGCGATCAACGCCATCAACGCGATCAATGCGCTGAACGCGATCAACGCGATCAACGCGATCAACGCGATCAACGCAATCAACGCGATCAATGCCATCAACAGCATGAACGCGATCAACGCGATCAATGCCATCAACGCGATCAACGCGATCAACGCCATCAACGCGATCAACGCCATCAACGGGTTGACCACGATCGATGCCGGCACGTCGTTCGGCGGCACCAGCGTGGTCGCCGATTTCAGCCAGGCCACACCGGAGTCGATCGATCGCCTGTGCGACAGCACGACGTTGCCGCACACCCTGCCCGATGGCACGCAGGTCAAGCTCGTGCTGCCGAAGCTGGTGACGCTCAAGAATCAGTTCGAGGTCGTCAAGGACGCGAACAACGCGGAGATCACGGTCGCGATCTCCGAGCCGCAGGGCACCGTCAACTACCGCCTGATCGCAGGTGTCGGCCTCGCGTGCGCTGACAAGGCGTATCGCCCGCTGTTCCTGTCGCCGACGCCGGTCGGTTCGAAGGTCGCGTTCCGTCCGTACGAGGACGACCTCCGCTACATGTGCATCCGCTTCAAGGATCCCGCGACCAACCAGCCGCAGTGGTACTGCGGCAAGGGTCGGCTCGCCGATGGCGTCAGTGGCTACGCGCTCAAGGGCGTGTCGCCGCGGCCGTTCCTCGCCGGCGGCATCGCGTGGGGCGCCAACACCTGGACGCACCACTTCCAGCTCGACGCGGTCACCGGCTCGATCTCGCAGCGCCTCGCCGCGCAGGATCAGATCGGCTTCGCGCAGGATCTCGCGTGGGACTTGAACCCGAACGACACGCACGCCGATGGTCGCTCGAAGCGCGCCGATTACATCGCCGCGATGGCAGTCAAGACGGCGACCAACCGCAGCGGCGTGCACGTCAGCCCGTACAACCACGCGAGCGACACGCAGGATCTCGGCTTCGAGCCCAGCGAGCTCAACCAGTGCGAGGCGGGTTACACGACGACGCCCGACGTCGCGAGCAACGGCACGGTCACGGGCGTGCTGATCGATCTCAAGGTCGGCGACTTCTACGCGAATCCGTCCAACGGTTGCTCGTGGGCGCAGGACTGGAACCTGCCGAACCTGGCGTCGTCGACGGTCACCTCGGCGGCCGGCACCTGCAAGTCGTTCGACGTCGGTGCGAACAAGCCCGCGCTCGTCGGTCTCAACCAGGGTGACAACGAGTCGCCGCGCTGCCCGGTGTGGACGTCGTGTCCGATCGGCGGCTACTGCTGCGTCTCGAAGGGCAGCCGCGGTCAGGGCCATACCTGCTCCGTCAAGACCGACGGCACCACCTGGTGCTGGGGCCAGTACGATCACGGCCAGACCGGTGACGGCGCTCCGCGCGATCCGAATCTACCCTCGTATAGCCACGTCCACACGACGCCAGTGCAGGTGCAGACTTCCGCCGGCCAGCCGCTGCTCGGCCTCGTCGATATCAGCGCCGGGGCGGTATCGACCTGCGCACGCCGAAGCGACAAGACGGTGTGGTGCTGGGGCAAGAAGCTCGACGGTTCGAGCGACCAGTTTTACAACAACGACCTCCGGTTCGCCACGCAGGTCACCAACGCCAACGGCACCCCGTTCAGCTCCGCCGAGGAAGTGGCGATCGGCAAGGACCACGCCTGCGTGCGTCGTCAAGATGGCACCGCGTGGTGCTGGGGCACCAATGGCTCGGGTGAGGTCGGCAACGGTGCCGCGATTCCCGCCGCCACGGTCACCGTCCCCGTGCAGGTGCTCACCAACCTCAAGGTGAAGAACAAGTACGCGCCGCTCACCGGCGTCACCAAGGTTGTCACCGCACAGAACGTCAGCTGCGCTCTCAAGTCCGACGGCACGATCTGGTGCTGGGGCGCCGGCTATTCGAACAAGAAGAACAAGGGCAACTTCGCGGTCGCGTTCCCGGTCGCAGGAATCAACCAGGTGATCGAGCTGTCGGCCGGTGACAACCAGCAGTGCGTGCGCAAAGTCGACAAGTCGATCTGGTGCTGGGGCACCGGCGCGCTCCCCGCGCAGATGACCACCCTCGGAACCGACAACGCCCAGGTCGTCACCTGGGGCGGCACCACGTGCGTCCGCAAGAACGATGGTCGCGTCCTGTGCTGGGGGCTGAACAACGTCGGCCAGACCGGCACGGGCCATGGGCCCGACCCGTCGCGTCCATGGATCTTCAACGACGTCCCGTCGCCCACCCCCGTGGTGATGGAGACCGCGAGCCTCGCGCTCGACGGCACGCGCGGCGCACACACCAGCGCTGTGATCGGCAGCTACCTGTACACGTTCGGCGGCAACACGCTCGAGGGCGCGATGACCGTCGAGCGCTCGCCGATCCTCGCGAGTGGATCGCTCGGCATGGCTCAGCAGGTGCTCGGCGTCTCGTTCGGTCTGAACCCTCGCGCGTATCACGCGATGGCGACGACCGCGTCGTCGGTCTACATCGCTGGTGGATCGCTGTCATCCACCACCTTTGACGACGTGCTGCGCGCCCCGATCAACCCGGATGGCACGGTCGGCCAGCTCGTTGCGGCTGGCACGATGACGCGCCCGCGTGCAGGCGCCGGCATGTTTGTCGCCGGCAACTTTCTCTACTTGATCGGCGGCCGGGCGAACAACACCGCGACCGCCACTGTCGAACGCGCCGCGATCAACGCGGATGGTTCGCTCGGAGCGTTCGAGGATGCCGGCGTGTCGATCAGCACGGCGCGCTCGAGCTTCGGCACGCCGCTCGTCGTCGGTGGCTTCGTGTATGTCATCGGTGGCATGGCAGGTCTACCGACCCAGATCGTCGAGCGCGCGCCGATCGCCCCGGACGGCACTCTCGGTGCGTTCGAGCAGGTCGGCCAGCTGGCGACCCCGCGTGGTCTCCACGCCATCTCGGCGACAGCGGACTACGTCTACGCCTCCGCCGGCATGGGTGGCCCGAGCTACACCGACAACCTCAACAACATCGACCGCGCCAAGATCAACGCCGACGGCTCGCTCGGTCCGTGGGAGCTGCTGTCGTCGACGATGACGTTCTCACGCCAATCGCCAAGCTCGGCAATCATCAACGCGCGCCTCTACGTCGCCGGCGGTTATCAGGCCGGCAACCTCAGCACGATCGAGTTCGCGACGATCAACGCGGATGGCTCGCTCGCGGCGTTCCCGGTGATCAACACCACGCCGACGATCCTCACCGACGCGATCGATCTGATGCCGGGCGGCGTCAACGCGGGTCACATGTGTGTCCGCCGCAGTGACGGCGTCCCGTTCTGCTGGGGCCTCAACGACACGTTTCAGACCGGCGCGCCAACGCCGAACAATGCGGGCGCATACGGCGTCGCGCACGAATCGATCGCGCTGCCCTGCGGTAACTAGCCCCGCAGCTCGGTGCCCGACGCCAACGCGACGTCGTCTCCCCCTCCTTCGCGGCTAACGGCTAGCTGACGAGCTCGATGCCCGCGCCGTCGACGAGCTCGCCGATCTGAACGGCAGGCAAGCCGGCAGCGCGCAGCTCGTCGACGCACGCAGCCGCGCGATCGGCGGGCACGCAGAGCAGCAGTCCGCCGCTCGTTTGCGCATCGCACGCGAGCGAGGCGAGCAGCTCGGGGTTGGTTTCGTCAGCTGGCTCGGCCGCGAGCGGCGCGCCCGACGCCCAGCGCACGAGCTCGGCGACGAACGCGCGGTTCGCCTTGCTGCCCGCAGGGCACACGTTGTTGCGCAGGTGGAGCAACGCATCGGGGAGCAGCGGCAGCGTCGCGAGCTCGATGCGCGCGCCGACGCCCGAGCCGCGTACGATGTTGCGAAGGTGGCCGAGCAGCCCGAAGCCGGTGACATCGGTGGCCGAGGTGACG
>JACCYD010000519.1 GCA_013696695.1 Deltaproteobacteria bacterium
GATCCTCGAGGGCGGCGATGGTGCCGCGGTCGAAGCGGCGATGCTCGTGGTGTTCCACGCGATGGTCGAGCGCACGCTGCGCTCGCGCGGCATCCTGGCCGAGCCAGCGCGCTGATGCCGCTCGCGACTCAGCGGTTCGTTCTCTTCTTGAGCTCCACGAGCTGGGCTTCGATCTCGGCCTGCTTGCGGGCCGCGGCGGCGGCTCGCTCCGTGCGTTCGCGATCGGCTTGCTTCTCCCGTTCCCGTGCTTCTTGTCGGAGCTGCCGCTCCGAAGTCGCCTCGGTGGTGGGCTGCTCGCCCTCCTTCAACGTGTCGATGCCCTCGCGTGCGGCCTCTCGGCCGATCTCCCACCCGATCCCTTGGACGACGTACTTGAAGATGCTCATTGCGCTACTCCGTCCGGACGACAGAGCGCGGGCGACGTCGCGTAGTCACCGACCGCCTCCGCCGAAGGGACGTGAGATCACCGTCAAACTCGCGCCACAATCGGCACCGAGCCTCGTACTGATGGTTCGAACGGACAGCGCGCGCCGGTCGCCAGCTCGGGCGCCTGCGAAACGTCACGCTGGCGCCGATCAATCGTTGTTCGCGACCCCCACGTACGCGTGCGACAGCCAACCCGGTCGGTGATGGCTCTGATACCCGCCGAGCTCCTCGATGGTCAGCCCGGCGGCCTCGATCTCGTGCTTCACGTCGCGATCGAGATGACAGTTGCCCGAGACCGCTCGCCACAGCGGAGTGAGCCGGCGCTGCCAGCGAGCCACCGTCGGATCAGGCGATCGCCCGTGCTCCACGAACAACAGCCGGCCACCCGTGCGCAGCACGCGACGCGCTTCGCGCAACGCCTTCGCCGGATCGTCGACGCTGCACAGCGTGTACGTGAAGATCACGGTGTCGAACCGCCCCGCGTCGAACGGGAGAGACTCCGCAACCGCCGTGCGGAGCTCGACGGGTACCTCGTGGTTCCGATCTGCGGCGCGCGCGAGCAGCGGCTCGGATGGATCCACGCCGACCACATCCTCCACTGACCGCGGATCGAACAGCGGCAGGTTCAGCCCGGAACCCACGCCGACCTCGAGAACGTGGCCCGTTGCCTTCGCGATGCAGCGGCGCCGTTCGACCGAGATGGCGTCGGTCCCACACACGCGGTCGAGCAGGTGCGGATAAACGCGGTCGTTCCAGGTGCGTCGTAGTGCCATCCGAAGACTCCTTTCGTACCGGGCCTCTTTGGAATGCGAGGACCTTCTAGATCGAACACCTCTCCGGCCGCGCGTGCTCCCGCGGGGCGTTTCGGGTGCCGATTGCGGGCGGCTCGCGTCCTAGCGGGCTGCTGAGAAACCCCAGTTAGGTTTCGAGTCCCAGCCCTGACTCGAGGACGCAAGGTCCAGAGTCCGGGTCGAGGGCGGCGTCGGCCCGTCGGTTCTACGCGGGGCTCGGGAGAAGCTTGCAGATGCGGAGCAGATTGTAGGCTGCTGCGACGATCGTCGCGGCGAGCTGCGTGCGGCGTCTGCCTTTGAATCGCGTCCTTCGAAATCCACCGAAGGTCTTCATCCAACCGAAGATCTCCTCCACGAGCTTTCGCTTTCGCTGGCTCATCAGGTAGCCAGCGTGCCGTGTAGTCCGATCGTCTACGGCGGATCGTCGTCGGACATCTCGGGTCTGGGCAATGTGTGGCGTGACGTTGATCTCGCGGCAGTCACGAACGAAGTCGGCGGTGTCGTAGCCGGCATCTCCGCCGACGGTGATTCGGCGATCCTTGACCACGTTGTCGTCGAGCATCGCGAGCGCGGTGCGACGCTCGGCGAAGCCGTTGGCTTCGTCGATCCGAAAGTCGACGATCAGACCGTTGCGATTCTCCATGAGAGCGTGGGCCGAGAAACTCATCTTCGACTCCTTGCCCTTCTTGCGTGCCAGCCTGGCCTCGGGGTCGGTCGTCGATTGGTGCGTGTCGTTCGACCGCTTCTCGCCGTGGAAGTTCACAGTCGGGTTGCCCGGATCGTCGGGCGGATCGCGGTCCTCCGGCTTCTCGTCCTTGCGACGGAAACTCTTCAGCGAAGCCATCGCCTCGATCAGCGTGCCGTCGACGGTAAAGTGGTCGTGGCTCATCAGGTGGGCCGCGCGGGCTTGCCCGACGACCGCAGCAAAGAACTTCGCAGCCACGTCGTGGTCGAGCAGACGGTCGCGATTTCGCG
>JACCYD010000547.1 GCA_013696695.1 Deltaproteobacteria bacterium
GAGCGCGAGGCGTTCAAGGCGCAGGTCGACCGCTTCGAGGCGCTCCGATCGCGCGCGAAGTACGACCCCGCCGCTGTTCTGACCGAGTTAGGGCTCGGAGACGACGACTACGAGTCGGCCGCGCGAGACCTGTACTCGCGATCCAAGGCTGCCAGCGCCGACCCGAAGAATCGCGAGGCGGCTGTCCGCATGCAGCGCGAGCGCGAGCAGGCCGCCGAGCTCGCCGCGACCCGCAACCGTCTCGAGGAGCTCGAGACCAGGCTTACCAAACGCGACCAGGAAGCCGAGACATCGCGCATGTGGCAGGGCTACATGGCCGACGTCTCGAAGGTCGCCAACGACGCGGCCGGCAACGCCCCGCTGATGCGATCCGCGCTGGCCAAGAACCCAGCGAAAACGGAGCAGGCGCTCCAGGACCTCGCCGTGAGCCTCTGGAAGAGCAGCGGAGAATGGCCTGACCAGGAAGATATCGTTGCGGTCTACGAAAAGCACCGCCGCGCAGAGCTCGAGGAGCTCGGCATCGACGTGTCGGCCGTCATCAGGACTGCGCCGAAGAAGGCCGCACCGGTCGAGCCGACGCGCGCGAGCGCAACCCTCGGCGCCGACCTCGGCGCAGCCACGCCAGTAAAGCCCAGCACTGCGGGCCAGACGCGCGAAGAGCGGCGCGCCGAGACACTTCGCGAACTGGAGAAGCTCGAGCAACTCCAGGCCAATGAATAACTAGCTACGAACGAACGACCCGAAGACGTACGACCCGATCAGCCGACAAGACGCAACGGCAAACAAAACGTTTGCAATGACCACCCGGTGGGGTGGCCAGGAGTTGTGTCATGGCTGCATCAGACATCACGTCAGTCGCGTTCATCTACAAGCGCAATTACACCGACAAGGCATGTGCGGATATCGCCATGCGCGATCACCCAACGTGGCATCAGATCTCGAAGGAGGCGGGCTTTACCGGCTCGGCGTTCTTCTACCCGATCCGCTACGGCAACCCGCAGGGCATCTCTGGCACGTTCGCCGATGCCCAGTCCGGCGCGTCCTCGTCCAAGGGGCTCCAGCTCCAGGCGAGCCGCAAGACGAAGTACGGAATCATCACGCTCAACGGCGAAGCGATGGCGGCTGCCGAGGGCAACAAGGGCGCGTTCCTCGACATCGTGTCGCAGGAGACTGAAGGCGTTCTCGAGGAGATGGGCGACTCGTTCGCGTTCGACCTGTTCCGCGACGGCAGCGGCTCCCGCGGTCGCCGCGCGAGCGCAGTGGGCAACGTCATCACGCTCGACGTCGCCGACGACGCGCGTAACTTCAAGGTCGGCATGACCGTGATCGCCTCGGCGAACGCGGACGGCAGCTTCCCGCGCGCCGGCTCGACCACGGTCGCCGGTGTCGACGAGGACCTCGGCACCGTGACGCTGACCAGCGCCGCGGCGATCACTGGGTTCCTCAACAGCGACTTCCTGTTTCGCAAGGGCGATCCGGGAACCTGCATGGAAGGCATGGAGAAGTGCACGCCGCTCATTGCCCCGGTGAGTGGCGAGTCGTTTCGCGGCATCGACCGCAGCGTGGATCCTCGCCGACTGGCGGGCGTTCGCGTGAACGACACCGCGACCGTCATCGAGGAGAATATGGGCCTCGTCGCGGTCAAGATCTCGCAGGTCGGCAAGAAGGCTGACCGTGGCGCGCTCAACCCGATCCGGTTCTGGGAAGTCGTCCGTCGCCTCAACGCGAAGGTCGAATACCAGTCTGGTGGCGGCACGGCCGATTACGCGTTCGAGTACGTCAACATCCACACGCCGGCCGGGACCGTGAAGGTCTACTCGGATCCGGACATGCCGGTGAACCGTGGCCGCGTCTACAACGCGAAGTGCCACTACATCAAACACCTGCGCGGTCTGCCGCACATCGTGATGGACGACGGCGCGAAGTCGCTGCGCTCGGCCTCGGCCGACGACATCGAAGCTCGCGCGCGTGGCTGGTGCAACTACATCCAGCAGGACACTGGCGCACACGGCGTCTTCTCGATCTGAAAGGGAACCGCCATGCCTGACGCATACGACCTGAAAACCAGCGAGCCCGAGCTGTACGAGAAGATCGTCAAGTTCGTGGGCGGCACCGGGGCCGTCACGAAGGTCTTCGGCAAGGGCGCGACCGTCACGTATATCTCGGCCGGGATCGTCGACGTGACGTTCACGGACAACCCGTACACGTTCGTTGGACTCGGGGGCTACGGCTTCGAGGCCACGACGCAAGCGGCGTTGAAGGGCTACTCGGTAGTCGCGGGCGCGTTCAACGCGACGACGAAGACGCTTCGTCTCAACGTGACGAACAACCTCGACGCGCTCACTGACCTGGCTGCTCTGCAGTCGCTGACCTGTCGCCTCCTGTTCAAGCAGACGGCGGTCTGAAGTCATGCCCCGCCGTATGACGATGCTCGCGCTTCGGACTCGTTGTAAGCAACGTGCTGACAAGGAGAACGATCCGCACATCTCTGACCCCGAGTGGAACTCGCTCATCTCGGAGCAGTACGGCGATCTCTATTCCGTCGTCGCGCAGTCCGGCCTCCGGTACTTCGAGACGACAAACACGATCACCGCGACCGTCGCTGCAAGATACGACGAGCCCGACGATCACCTTGCGACCGTCGGTGT
>JACCYD010000552.1 GCA_013696695.1 Deltaproteobacteria bacterium
CATCGACGAGCTGTCGTCGGAGACCGACCAGTGGGTACTCGACGAGCTCGCGAAGCTCGAGGTGTTCACCTCCGAGCTTGTCGAGACACTTTCTAAAGCTCCGCCCATCTTGCTGCAGTGATCACCACTCGAAGCGAATGCCGCCCCTGTGTGAGTACTTCAACAGCTCGGTGCCGTTTGGAAAGTGCTCTTGGCGCCTGCCATCAGAGGTACCAAGGCGATCGAGTAGTGGCGACGGACAGCGCTCGACAGCCGCGTTTTGACCGTCAGAGCTGCCGTGTAGTGTTCGTCAGTGCCGACGGTCGTACACGGCGACTTCGAGTGGGATGACGTGAAGGCAGAGAGCAATCTCGCCAAGCACGGCGTCGCGTTCGAGGAGGCGGCCCTTGCGATGAAGGACCCGCTATCTTGGACTTCGAAGACGTTGTGGAGCCGGCCAATGTGATCACGTTGGCAGTCTCGCCCGACGGGCGTATCCTTTACGTCGTGTCCTCCGAACGCGACGAGCGTCTACGCAGAGCTCGAAGAAGCGAACCGGCGCCTGAAGATGCAGCTCGCGGGCTCGGCCCAATCGCCGGCGGCGGGTTCTGCTGCGAGTCCGCCGACCCCCGAGCTCGGCCAGCTGCCACTGCAGGAGCTCGAGAGCTTGGCGAACGAGGTCTTCGCGGCACGCCGCCGCATTGTCGAGCTCGAAACCGAAAACCGAAACCTCAAGATGCAGGTCACCAGCGCTGCACCAGGCGAGCCGCCCGTACCGCAGACCCCGGAGACAGGGTTTGCGTTCGGCATCGTCGACGCTGCCGGCCGCCGCGAAGTCGTCGTCCCCCGCAACGTCGTCAAGCTCGGGAAGCATCCATCGAGGCACGTCTTGCTCGAGGGTGCGCGTCAGTTTCACGCGGTGATCGAGCGCGACGAAGCAGGCGTCAGCATTATCGACATGGGGACGACGGAGGGCACCCTCGTCAACGGAAAGCCGATCACGAAGACGAAGCTCTCGTCGGGGGACCGCCTCGAAATGGCCGACGCGCAGCTCGTCGTCGTGTTCGGCCCGGAGTAGCCGGCTGGGCGCTACTTGAGGTTCTGCGTGATCTGGGACGCCGTGTCCGACATCTTCTTGAGCACGTTGCTGAGCGTCGAGATCGTCTTCGATTGGCGATCCATGAACATCTGAAGCCGGACCGCTTCCAGCTCGCTCATCTCGCTGAGACTGTCGAGCTTGGGAGCCTTCTCCTTGAGACCGGCGCTGAGCTTCGCGGCCATGGCATCGGCATCTGCGGCGGTTTGTTTCGCAGCGGCGATGAAGTTGTCGTACGCCTTCTTGTGATCCGCCGACAGCTTCTCGGGTACGGGCTGGGCGATCAACTCGCGGAGCTTGTCACGCACCGTGAGGAGCTTGTCGCGCTTCGCCGTCACCGATGCGACGGTGGCCTTGGCCTGCTTGGTCTCGACCTTCTGGACGTCGGCAACGGTGATCGAGGGAACTAAAAAAACAACGATTGCGAGGAGGAGCGCGCGCATGACGCGCATCCTACCGCTACTCGCGGTCAGTAAAACCGTTCTGCCCGCTCGCGTTCCTTCTCCTCCTCCTGTTTCGCGCGCGCGAGAGCGTAGTCGGCCGCTGTCTTGCCCTCCGCGTCCACGAGCGATCGGTCGGCACCGTGCTTCTCGAGGAGCGAGTGCACGATGGGCGCGCCTGCGGCGGACGCGATCATCAGGGGAGTCTTGCCATCGCGCGTGCGGTGATCCAGATCGACACCGCGCGCGAGCAAGTCCTCGACGATCGCGTACGCGTCGCTGCGTGCGGCGTACTCGAGCGGCGTCCACCCGGCCTCGGTCTCTTCTTCGAGGCGGCAGCCCGCGGCGAGCAGTCGATGAACCACGGCGAGGCTCCGTCCATCCGCGGCCCGGTGGAGTGCGGTCTCGCCATCGCGGTCGCGCAGTGTCGGGGTCGCACCGCAGCGCAGCAACATCTCCACCGCGGCGTCGCGCCCTGCGTGTGCCGCGGTCATCAGCGCGGTAACACCATAGGTGTTGACAGCATCGATCTGTGCCGTCGGATGCTCGAGCAGGATCGTGAGCACCTCGAGGTCTCCCACACGCGCCGCCCTTTGCATTGCCTCGGAGTCGACCCGACCGCCGTGTGCGAGCGCGACCGCGACGAGCTCGGGATCGCGGCGATCGCACAGTTGAGGCAGCAACGGACAGTCGACGAAGTCGACGGAGTCGACGCGCGCACCCGCTTCGATCAACATCCGCGCGATCTCGTTGCCCGCAGGCGGAGGACCCAGTGCCTGGAAGATCACCGGACCGCCGTTGGTGGCGAACTCGTTCGGGTCGCCGCCGCTTGTCAGCAGCAGCCGCACGCACTTCGGGCGTTTGCAGTGCACGGCCCACTGCAGGTGACTCACCACCGTATGGATCGACGGCGGGGCCGTGGCGTAACGAATCACCGGCAGGCCGCGATCCAGGAGCACCGCTGCCACCGCCTCGTTGTCGAAGCGCGTCATCAGATCGTGGAGAGCGTCGTGACCGCCGTCGTGTCGCACCGCGAGGTCGGCGCCGTGATCGATCAAGTAGGCAGCGATCTCGGGACGCTTCGCGTAGTGCAAAGGTCTGCGACCGTAGCTGCCCGGGTGGCTCACGTCGGCACCCGCCTCGACGAGCAACTTCACCGCGTCGACGTGGTCGTACATCGCCGCGTAACACAGCGCGGAGTCAGCTCCGGCTGGCCACGCATTCCGATCCGCGCCGCCCGCGATGGCTGCGCGAATCCCCGCGAGGTCGCCTTTCTCGGCAGCATCGCGAAGTGCCTGGTTGATGTCTCCCACGCAGCGAAGGTACATCTACTGCGATGCGCAAGACTGCAGCGACCAAGCGGTCGATCCCGATCAAACCGAAGGTCTATGCGATGAGCTTTGCGAGCATCTATCCGCTGTACATCCAGAAGGCGGAGAAGAAGGGTCGGACAAAGGCCGAGGTGGACGAAGTCATCTTCTGGCTCACCGGGCATTCGGCGAAGAGTCTGCAGAAGGTGATCGACGCCAAGACCGACCTCGAGACGTTCCTGACCGAGGCGCCGCGCTTCCACCCCAATGCGAGCCTGATCAAGGGCGTGATCTGCGGCGTTCGCATCGAGGACCTCGAGGACGAGACGATGCGGAAGATCCGCTATCTCGATAAGCTCGTCGACGAGCTCGCCCAGGGTAAGGCGATGGACAAGATCCTGCGCGGCCGTTAAGTCGCGGAGCGGAGCCTCTGGGCGTTAGTCAGTCTCGTTTCGCGGCGCCCCGCTCATCCGCCGGTCGGACAACGCTCCGCTATCCAGCCGGACAGGACATCGTCAAAACGCGAAGAGCAACACCACGATCGCCACGGCGACGAGCAACGCCACGACAGCGATCGCGAACCAGCGGCTAGGCGATGATCTCGGAGGCGCGTCCGCGATGACTGCCGACTGCGGTCGCACGCGCACGGACGTCTTGTCCTCTACCGAATCGGAATCGGGTCCAAGGACCTTCATCGTGTCGGTGACGATCGACGCGGGCGTCGTGATCAGCTTCGTGCCATGTCCGATACCCGGGCCGACGTCGGCGTCGAGGTCGAGCGCGCGACCTTCGTGGGCCATCTGGATCAGGCTGCGCTGCTCGTGCAGTCGCGCCTCGAACGCACGGGCGATTTCCTCGGCGATCACGATCGGCGTTGCGGGCCCGCCGAGCGGAGCCACGGCTTTGCTGAGGGCGTCGGCAAACGCGCGCGCCGACTGGATCCGATCGTTGCGATCCCGTGCGAGCGCCTTGGCGATCACCTCACCAAGCGCTTCGGGCACGTCCGGTCGGTGCTCGCAGACGTTCGGAATCGGATCCTGCATGACCGCCATCAGCGTGGCGTAGTCAGTGTCGCGCTTGAACAGATGGCGGCGCGCGAGCGTCTCCCACAACACGACGCCGAGCGCGAACACGTCGGCGCGACGGTCGAGGGGGTCGCGGCGTGCTTGCTCGGGTGCCATATACGCGGAGGTACCCTTGATCGAATTCGTGCGGGTATTGTGCGTGTCCTGAACCTTCGCGATCCCGAAGTCGAGCACCTTGACCACGCCGTCGGTGGTCACGAACAGGTTATTCGCCGTCACGTCTCGGTGCACGACCTCCATCACCGACCCGTCGGGGCGCTTGAGGTTGTGCGCGTGGTGGAGTCCCTCACAGGCCTGGACCGCGAGGCCGATCGCGAGCTGCGGATCGGGCGCCGTGGCATACAGGTCCTTGCGACGGAAGCAACTGAGCGGGATACCGGCGAGGTACTCCATCGCGATGTAATAGCGTCCGTCGATCTCGCCCAGCTCGAACGTCTGGCAGACGTTGTGGTGAGTGATCTGCGCCGCGATCTTCGCCTCGGTGAGGAACATCTCGACAAGCCGGCGATCGCGGGCGAGCGCTGGCAGCATCCGCTTGATACACACCAACTTCGCGAACCCAGCGGCGCCTTCGAGGCGGGCAAGCAGGATCTCGGCCATCCCTCCGATCGCGAGTTTCGCGACGAGCGTGTACTTGCCGAATTGTTGCGGCGTCGCCTCTTTCGGTCCCTTCATTCGGTCGAACGATAGTCGCGCGAGCGCGAGCTTTCGTGTACCAGAATGGTCCGAAGTGTTCGGTGTAGTGGAATGCCCGCGTTCGGACAAGCCATCGCCACGCTCGGGTGACACGTCGGAGCGCGTGATCGGGATCGATCTCGGGTTCGGCAGCTCGGCGCCTCCGGGACCGCACGTCCGAGTTGCGGATGGCGAGTGACGCGGTGAACCAGCTCTTGACCGGGCGATGAAAAGGCGTGGGGCAAGATCGAGAGGGCCTGTGCCGAGTACGAGAGAGCGAGCCATATCTCGACACCCGGCATCCCGTGGACATCCGGCTTTGTAACGCACGCCGCAATCGCAACGCGGTTCGTCTCGCGTTGCGGAACATCGAGGAGCTGTCGTCGCAAACCGAACAGTGGGTTCTCGACGAGCTCGCAAACCTCGAGACGTTCACTACGGAGCTCGTCGACTCGCTCTCGAAATTTGCGTCAACCGTGCTGCGTTGATGCAGCGGAGTGCCGTTGCCAGCCTCTCGTAACGGTTCCGTCGATGAGTGCTATCCTTCAAACGTGACTCGTCCCCTCGATCAGGTTATCGATGATGCCCTTGCACTAGGCGAAGCCGATCGGGCGCGCCTGGTTGCCAAGCTCGTCGAGAGCCTCGATGGCGAGCTCGATGCGGATAGCGAGGATGCGTGGGCTTCGGAGATCGAGCGTCGGCTCGCGAAGATCGATGCTGGTCAAGCGAGGCTGATCCCGATGGATGAAGCCGTCGCGGGTCTGCACCGAGCCGCGCGTACTCGATGACGCGCTCGCTCGTCGTCGATGGCGAGGCGTACGCAGAGGCAGAAGCGCAGGTGCGCTACTACGCCGAACGTGCTGGCGAGATCGTGTCGCTGCGTTTCGCCGCCGAGATCGAAGCCGTTTTCCGTGGGCTTGTCGAAGGCAGGTTCGTCGGTGTGAACCACCCGCGAGTCCGGTTTCGGCTGCCGCTCAAACGCGTGCTTCTCGATCGCTTCCCGTTCGCGATTGTCTTCTACGTCGAAAACGAGGTGGTCACCGTCGTCGCGGTCGAAGCGCTCAAGAAGCGACCCGGTTACTGGCGTTCGCGGGTGCGTTCCAGCTGATCATCCGCGCTCGGTGCTGGCCGGCACTCAATTGCCCGACGATGACGTCGCGAAGATGCCGCCACCGGGTGGACACAGTCCGACGCGAAACGATGACGGCTTACTACACACTTACTACAGTCGCTCCAAAGTATTTCCTGCCTGGGGAACCGTTATGGACTTCGACAAAATGGAAGAACACGCTGGTCACGCGCGAGGAGATCCTCGGTGGCGAACTGGTCTTCCGAAGAACCTCGCCGTGGCGCTTCGATCGAGGAGGTCGTCGCGGACTATCCGAACCTGAGCAAACAGGAGGTCGAGCTCGCGTCGCAATTCGTGGCCGAGAATCCTAGCCGCTGCGCGAGGATCAATCGCTCTCGAGATCCAGCGCCAAGGGCACGCGCGCGGGCACGATCGTCACGATCTCGATCACGTCCGGGCGCAGGCGGTAGAGCACGCGATTCCACTTGTCGACAAGCTCGCGCAGCTGCCAGTGGCCATACTCCGGAACCGCACGTCCGAGTTGCGGATGATCTTGAAGGCGAGCGACGCGGTGAACCAGCTCCTCGATGATCTGCGCAGCCTTTGCGTCGGAGTAGCGCTCGGCGAGCTGGGTTTCGAGCGCGACCATCGCGTTGAGCGCCTCGTCCGACCAGACTACGATCATTCGCGACTACGAAGGCGTCGCTGTTCTTGAAGGTAGGCCAGAACCTCTTCGGTCGAGCGAACACGTCCGGCGTCGGCGTCGGCAAGCCCGCGCTCGATCGAGGCGCCGACTTGGCTTTCATATCGAACGTAGTCGCGCAGTGCAGCGTTCGCGAGGGCCCCCAACGGTTGGCCGGAGCGCTCCGCGAGCTTGCGAAGTTCTTCCTGCACGTCCTCGTCGAGCGTCACGCTCTCCGCTGCCTTGCCCATGGGCGCACTTTAGCAGGCGCTCACATCGGGCGGACCGAAAGCTTCAGGAGCGCTTGCGCTTGGCTTGTCGGGATCACACGCGTCGGCGGCATCGCGGAGTGCTGCGCTTTCATCCCAAGGCGAGCTCATCAAGGGCGTGATCTGCGGCGTTCGCGTCGAGGACCTCGAGGATGGAACGATGCGGAAGATCCGCTACCTGGACAAGCTCGTCGACGAGCTCGCCCAGGGCAAGGCGATGGAAAAGATCCTGCGCACGTAGATCGATCCGAAAAGCGCTAACGGCAGAGACCTTTCGATCTCTGCCGTTAAGTCGCGGAGCGGACGGGACTTGAACCCGCGGCCTCCGGCGTGACAGGCCGGCGTTATAACCAACTTAACTACCGCTCCAGTAACCGTTCGATTTTCAGTGGGCGAAGCAGGGTTCGAACCTGCGGCCACCGCCTTGTAAGGGCGACGCTCTTCCGCTGAGCTATTCGCCCGCTTCCGAGAACAAGGTGTTTAGTTGGAGGCCGCGTCCGTGTCAAGCCGCCGGATCCGGATCTGCAAAAACAGGCGTGGTTGGGGGCAGCGATCGCGGGCACTTCCGAACTGGTCGTTGACAGATCCGGGTCCGACCCCTAGGTTTGCCCCCGCTGGTTGATATGCGGCACGAGTATTCGATGCTCTGCGTGTTTCCGGACCGTCAGTAGTCCGCGGCGAAGCTTTGCCTTCGTCGCGGAGGTGTCTCCTCTAGACCCCCGACGAAGCCTCAGGCTTCGCTCGCACTCCGTACGCCCAGGGACTCTGTATGACTCGAAGAATCGACACGGCACTCATCCGCAACATCGGCATCATCGCGCACGTCGATGCCGGCAAGACCACGCTGACCGAGCGCGTCCTGTTCCACACCGGGCGCATCCACTCGATCGGTGACGTTCACACCGGCAACACGCGCACCGACTCGAACCCGATCGAGATCCGGCGAAAGATCACGATCCTGGCGGCGGCGGTCACCTGCGACTGGCAGGACCACCGCATCCATCTGATCGATACGCCGGGTCACGTCGACTTCACGATCGAGGTCGAGCGCTCGCTGCGTGTTCTGGACGGTGCGGTCGTCGTGCTCGACGGCGTCGCCGGCGTGGAACCGCAGACCGAGACGGTGTGGCGGCAAGCGGATCGCCATCGCGTGCCGCGGTTGGTGTTCGTCAACAAGCTCGATCGCGCGGGTGCGGACTTCGTACGCTGCGTCCGAGATGTGACGACCCGGCTGCGCGCCCGCGCTGTCCCGATCAACGTGCCTCGGTACAGTGACGACGGCGACAAGATCATCGGCGTGACCGACCTCGTCGGCATGCGCTCGATCGTGTGGCCTGGTGACGAGCTCACGACACCCGTGATCACGTCGATCCCGCTCTCTGACAATCTAAGATCTGCTCGCGACATCGTGCTCGAGGCGTGCGCCGACGAGGATCCCGAGATCCTCGACGCCGTCGTCCATGGCCGCGATGTCGATCCCGCTGCCATGTGGCGCGCTCTTCGGCGCGGCACCATCGGCGGGCGGATCGTTCCCGTGCTCGCCGGCGCGGCGTATCGCTACAAGGGCGTCGAGCCTCTGCTCGATGCGGTTGTCGCGTTGCTGCCATCGCCCGTCGATCGCGGTGCGATCCAGGACCGTGCGCCGTCTCGCGACGCCGCGCTCGCTGCACTCGGCTTCAAGGTCGTGTACGACGAGCACGGTCAGCTGACGTTCGTGCGCGTGTACTCGGGCTCGATCGTGAAGGGTCAGACGATCCTCGCCGCACGCGCGGACAAGAAGCTGCGCGTCGGCCGGATCGTCCAGCTCGTCGCGGACAAGCGCGAGGAAGTCGATCGCCTCGAAGCGGGCGAGATCGGCGCGATCATCGGCTTGCCGATCAGCAACGGCGAGACGCTGTGCGCGCCCGAGTCCCCGCTCGTCCTCGAAGCGATCCGGGTTCCGGATCCGGTCGTGCGCGTCGCGGTGGAAGCGAGGACCTCCACCGACCGCGAGAAGCTCGGCGTCGCGCTCGGCCGCATGGTCGCAGCGGACCCTTCGCTGCGCCTCGAGACCGATCAGGACACCGGGCAGTCGTTGCTCGCCGGCATGGGCCAGCTCCATCTCGAGATCGCGGTGGAACGGCTCGCCAACGAGCACGGCGTCGCCGTGACGACCGGTCGACCACTGGTCGCGTATCGCACGACGTTGCGACGCGCGGCGAAGCTCGACTATCGGCACGTCAAGCAATCCGGTGGACCCGGCCAGTGGGCGCACGTCGTCCTCGAGGTCGGCCCGGGTGCGCGCGGTAGCGGCATCGTGTTCGAGGACCGCATCAAGGGCGGCTCGATCCCGCGCGAGTACATTCGAGGTGTCGAGGCTGGCGTGCGCGCGGCAGCGGCGGACGGCATCCCCGATCCACGCTTCCGCGGTCATCCAGTTGTCGATGTCCGGATCGTGCT
>JACCYD010000555.1 GCA_013696695.1 Deltaproteobacteria bacterium
GCTGCGCACGCTCCTGCTCGTGACCTCCGAGCACGACGATCGATGCGGTCTCCACAGCGCGCGCCACGGTACCACGCGATGGGTCAACGTGATCCGAGCCAGCCCAGCCACCACCGCAAGGCGGGCGTGACGGGCTCGCTGCCCGCGAGCAACGCCGGCCACGCTTGCGGGTCAAGCAGCTCGTAGGCCTCGACTTCGTCGGCCTGAAGCGTGAACGGCCCGTCGCTGACGCCGCGGAACAGCTGGATCTGCTCGTAGTGAACCCCAGGCTCCGGAGCGAATCGGCCGAGGCGTTCGAGCGGTGGCGCCACACCCAGCTCCTCGTGGACCTCGCGCGCGGCAACCGCCGCGTACACGGCGTCGAGATCATCGTCTGGGCCGCCCGCGTAATCGCTCTCCTCGACGTGACCCGCCACGGAGATATCCCAGTAGCGCGGATACGTCTGTTTGTCGGCGTGCCGGCGCTGCACGAGCAGTCGCCCGTCGGACGCGAAGATGACGACGTGGACGCTGCGATGAACGAGTTGCTGTTCGTGGATCGTGCGCCGATCCTCCCACCGGAGAAAGCGATTCTGATCGTCGACGACTGCGATGCGTCCGGCCATGTGTACCGGAACGTATCAAAGATGATCGGATCCTCTGGTCCTTCTGGTCCTTTGTGCCTTAGCGCCTTTGCGTACAAATTTTCAGAGTCGGATCTTTGTACGCAAAGGCGCTAAGGCGCTAAGGGGAACCAAACCAGATTCAACTCATCCGGCGATCGCGCGGTCATAGGCGGCGAGCGCCGCCGCGTACACGAGCTTCACCGCCACGCCATGTGCCTTGGCGGCTGCTGCGCACGCCTCGTACTCCGGCGCCGCGTTGACGACCTCGGTGCCTTCGCGCGCGACCTTGATCGGGATCACGCCGAACCGCGTTTGCACGTCGACGTGCGAGCGCGTCAGGATCGTGCGCTCGCGCTGCGAGTAGCGCACGCCGATCGTCGTCGTCTCGCGGAGGATCGCGGTGACGACATGGGTGCGCTTGTCCCTCGGTACCAGCGCCGATAGCATCAGCGCCGGGCGACCCTTCTTCATCGAGATCGGCGTCCACCATGCATCGAGTGCACCCGCCGCGAACACCGCTTCGAGCGCCGGTGCGCAGAGCTCCGAGCTCATGTCGTCGACGTTGGCGTCGAGTTGCCACACGGCATCGCCGGTCTGTGTGGCGGGCGCCATCGCGACCACCCGCAACACGTTCGCGCGATCCGCGAGCTCCGCATCCCCGGCACCCCACCCCACCGCGACCGCGCGACCGGTCGGCGCGGCCGTCCACGACGTCACCGTGGCCGCGAGGATCGCCGCGCCCGTGGGCGTGCACAGCTCGCGTGGCAGGCCGCCGTCGGCCATCACGCCACCCGCCTCGCGCATCACCTCGAGCGCTGCGGGTGCCGGCACCGGCAGCACGCCATGCGAGCAGTGGATCGTGCCGTGCCCCATCGCGACGCTCGCGCACGACACGCTTGCCGGTGACAGATAGTCGAGCGCCGCCGCGGTGCCGACGACATCGACGACCGAGTCGATCGCGCCGACCTCGTGAAACGAGACGTCCTCGACGGTCGTGCCATGGAGCTTCGCCTCGGCGCGCGCGATGCGGTCGAAGATGTCGAGGGCGAGCTTGCGGGTGCCGTCGGTAAGCTTGGCCTCCGTGATCTGCTTGCGGATGTCGGCGTAATGGTAGTGCGCGTGATCGCGCGCGGCGGGCAGCGGGTGATGATGATCGTGGTCGTCGTGATGATGATGGCCGTGGGCATACGTGACCGGCGACGACGGCCGGACCGGGACGTCGTGGATGTCGAACCGCGTCTGTTCGACCAGCTTCTCGAGCGTGGCGGTGGCCGTGCGCTGCGTGGTGGCGACGACGTGGTGATGGCGCGCGGCGCCGGGAAGCTCGCCGGAGGTGTCGACCTTGAGATCGGTCGCTGCGATACCGCCCTTGGTGACCTTGGTGACGCGCAGCCGCTCGCGCCCCGCGCCGATGGCGTCGAGCGCCGCGCCGACGACGTCGAGTGGGACGCCGAGATCGAGCAGCGCGCCGAGCATCATGTCGCCGGCCGCGCCGCTCGCGGCATCGACGTGCAGGTGGAGTCCGCGGAGCTCGTTCATGGGGGGCTGATCAGGCGCGCGATCTTGACGGCGGCAACGGCAGCGCCGACGCCGTTGTCGATGTTGACCACCGTGATTCCGGGCGCACACGACGACAACATCGCGGCGAGCGCGACCAGGCCATCGACCGACACGCCATAGCCGACGCTGGTGGGCACCGCGATCAGCGGACGATCGATCAAGCCACCGAGCACCGACGGCAGCGCGGCTTCCATGCCGGCGACCGCGATCACGACGCCCGCCTTGCGGATGTCCTCGACCCGCGCGAGCAAGCGGTGAAGCCCGGCGACGCCGACATCGTGGATGCGAGTGACCGGCGCGCCGAGGTACTCGCAGACCAGCGCAGCCTCCTCGGCCACCGCGAGATCGCTGGTACCCGCGCACACGATCGCGATGCGCTGCGCGACGGGGCGGGTCGTCGAGGTGCCACCAGATCTGGCCGACCCGGGTTGGCCACCAGGTATGGCCGACCCGGGTTGGCCAATCGTGATGACGCGCGCGAGATCATGGAAGATCGCGTTCGGCAGTGCGGCGAGCACGAGCGCCGCCTTCGCCGCATCGACGCGCGTCGCGATCGCACAGCCGGCGACCCGCGCCAGCTCGCCGAGCGTGGCCACGATCTGCTCCGCCGTCTTGCTCTGGCCGTAGACGATCTCGGGGATGCCGGTGCGGAGCTCGCGATGATGATCGATGGTCGAGCTGCCGACCGCATGCGCGACCTCGGCGTAAGGCAACTCGCCGACCAAGCGCGCGGCCTCGTCCGGCGCCAGCGCACCCATGCGCACGCGCTCCAGAACGTCCAGCAGCTGCTTGCGATCCACGGCGGAGATCTAACCCGATTCGCCCAGGTGTGCACCGTCTGCGCCACACGAGCCTACACGAGACCCGATCGCCCCGGCGTCACGGAACGTGAACCCGGAGTCACGCGAGCGGTACGATCGCAGGTAATTCCGCGGTCTCGGGGTCGGCACGCCGGCTGCTCGGTATCGCCCTTGGAGAAACTCATGCGTATCGCTTCATTTGCTTCGCTTGCTCTGGTGGCTTGTGGTGGGGTCGGCGGTGAGACCGATATCGAGGGCACGCTGGTGTTCGCCGATCGCAGCGACGTCGAGATCGCCCGGCTCGTCGCGGCAGCGTCGGCCAGCGAAGGCTTCTCGGCGCAGGGCCAGGTGCACCAGTTCGACGACCCGTTCGAGGAGGACCCGTGTCCGACCGTCGTCGAGGACGTCGGCGCGAACACGGTGACGATCACCGGCGGGTGCACGACGCTCGACGACACCGCGGTCGAGGGCCGAGCGGTGATCACCAACCCGCTCGGTTGGGGCGACAACCTCGAGTACGACTTCACGAGCTCGTCGCGTTACGAATTCGATGGGTTCGCGCTGGTGTTCGGCGCCGGCGTGTCGCGCATGGCATGGGATGGCGTGTTCACGGCGGGAGCTCAGTTCTCCGAGCTCGACATGGATCTGACCACCGATCAGCTCGGCGTGGCCGTACGATCCGATCTGTTCCTCGACTGCGATCGCACCGAGTGCGAGCACGGCGCGAGCGGGCTCGAGTTGGTCGGCGTCGGCGGCGTGCGCGTGTCGGGCACGATCGGCGTCGCCGGGCAGACCGCGGTGGGCTCGCTGACGCTCGACGGCGTCGATACCGTCGAGGTGCGCATCGGCGATGGGTGCGTGACCTGGGAGCTGGTCGGCACCGACCGCGGCATGGCACAGGGCAACTGCCAGTAGCGAGGCGAGGCGAGGCCCCGGAGGAGGGGTTGGGTGGCGAGGTGGAGGGGTGAGCGCGAGCCGAGCGAATAACGAGCTACTTCTTGCGCTTCGTCACGCGCACCGCCTCGATCGCGCGATCGTTCGCGGCGATCACCTCGATCACCATCCCGGGTAGCGCGAGCGTCTCGCCCTTGTCGGGGATTCTCCGGAACTTCTCGATCAAGAAGCCGGCGATCGTCTCGTAGTCCTCGCTCTCGGGCAAGGTGAGCTCGAGCTCCGCATTGAGCCGCGCCACGCTGGTGCGCGCTTCGACGCGCCACACCCCCGGGCGCTCGGCGCGGATCGGCGACGGCTCGGTGTCGAACTCGTCGTCGATGTCACCGACGATGATCTCGAGGAGATCCTCGATCGTGCAGATGCCGACCGCCTTGCCGTATTCGTTGACCACGATCGAGAGGTGCGTCTGCTCGGTCTGCAGCTGCACCAGCAGGTCGCTGGCCTTCATCGTCTCCGGCACGTAGGTGGGCGCGTGCGCCAGCCCGCCCACGGTCTTGCGCTCGCTCTTGCCGGCAGCCTGGAGCAGGTCGAACACGTGGATGATCCCGACCACGTCGTCGATCCGATCCTTGTAGATCGGCATCCGCGAGTGCTGCTTGTCCGCGATCTCGAGCGCTGCCTCGTGGATCGGCGTGTCCTCCTCGAGGGCGGTGATCTCTGACAGCGGCACCATCAGCTCGCCGACCTTGTATTCGGAGAGCTCGAACACGTTCGAGATCATCTCGCGCTCTTCGGCGCCGATCTCCGGCTTGTCGGTCTCGGGCTCGCTCTCGATCAGCAGCGCGAGCTCGTCGCGGGTGACGAACGCCTTCTTGCGATCGGTGCGCGTCGCACGGGTGACGAGCGCGGCGAACGCACCGACGACGAACACGATCGGTCGCAACACGAACGACATCAGCCGCAGCGGATTCGCGATCAGGTCGACGATGGTGTCGGCGTGCGCCTGCACGATCGCCTTTGGCACCAGGTGACCGATCACGAGCAGCGGCGGCATCACGAACACCGGCGCCCACAGCAGCGACAGCCCGCGGTCATGGAGCTCGAGGCCGACCGCGAGCACCGCGATCAACACCGCGAGGTTCGCGCCGACCAGCGTGGTGGCGAGCGTGACCTGGGGCACCGCGAGCATGCGCTCGGCGCGCGCCGCACGCGTCTTGCCCGCCGAGGCGCGCTGGCGCAGCCGGCCGCGATCGCATGCCGACAGCGCGACCTCGGAGGCGACGAAGAACGCGTCGCCGAGCGCGCAGGCGGCGAGCAGCAACCCGAGGGTCGAGCTCGACATCACGAGTCGAGTCCTCCGCGCTTGTTGCCGTTCAGCAGATCCTGGACGTCGACCGCTGGCGGGGTGAGCTCCTCGAACGTCGACCGTCGCGACACCGGCGGGTCGAGCACCCCGGGCATCGGCGATTCTGCGCGCGACAGGTGCGTCGGGCCCGAGTCGTCGGTCGCCGACCGGCGTGGAATCGGCCCGCTGTAGTCTTCCTTGTTCACCGGGCCGGTGGCATCGGGGTCCGACGGACGCGCGACCGGTTCGTGACCCGGATCAGACCCGGGGCTCGAGTCCGCGCGCAGTGCACCGACGGCGGGCGTGCGCACGCGCAGCCGACCAGGCGGGATCGAGCTCTGCAGCTCGGCGCGCTCGTCGCGCAATGCGCCGAAGATCTGCCCGAGCAGATCGTCCATCGTCACCAGCCCGAGGACCTTGCCGTACTCGCTGACGACGACGGCCATGTGGACCTTCTTCTGCTTGAAGGTCAGGAACAGTCGCTTGACTGGCGTGGTGCGCGGCACGAACAGCGGCTCGTGCAAGATGTCGATCAGGGGGCGACCGAGCGGCTGCCCGACGGTGTTACGCACCAGATCCTTCGCGTTGACGATGCCGCGGATGTTGTCGAGCGACTTCTGATAGACGGGCACGCGCGAGAATCCGCGGGCCGCGATCTCCTTGACCAGTCGCTGCGCCGTCAGGTCGTACGACACCGCGAACATCCGCTCGCGCGGCGTCATCACCTGGCCGACGTTCTTGTCGTTGAACTCGAACACGCGGTGGATCAGCCGTCGCTCTCGCGCGTCGACCTGACCTTGCGCCGAGCCGGCATCGATCATCGATCGAAACTCCTCCTCGGAGAGATCTCGCGCGGGACGCGTGCGCGCCGAAGCGCCGAGCGGTCGCAGCAGGAACTCGCTCGCGTAGTGCACGATCAGGCGCGCCGGAGAGACCGCCCAGTAGAACAGTTGAAGCGGCAGCGACGCGGCGCGCGCCCACGACAGCGGCATCTTCGCGGCGAGCGTCTTCGCGGTGACCTCGGAGATCAGCACGACGAGCGGCAGGGTGACGCCGAGCGCGATGCCGCCGCAGGCCCAGATCGATTCGCACGGTCGCTGATCGATCACGACCGTGAGTGCGATCACGGCGAGTAGCGAGTTGAACGCCTGGCTGCCGATCAGCACGGTGGCGATCAGGCGGCGCGGGCGATCGAGCAGCCGCAGGATCCGGCGATCGGCGGACTGATTCGACTGGGCGAGCTGTTCGCGATCGACCCGCCGCAACGAGAACAG
>JACCYD010000566.1 GCA_013696695.1 Deltaproteobacteria bacterium
CGTCACCACCGAGCTCGACGGCTATCACGGCGACACGTCGGCGACGTTCGTGATCGGCGATGCCGCGCCACACGCGCGTGCACTCGTCGAGCTGGCCCGCGCGCACGTCTCGCACGTCGGACGTCCGCAGACCGGACATCGGTTGCGCGTGGGCATGGCGTTCACCGTCGAGCCGATGATCAACGCGGGGACATCGGCGACCCGCACCGACGCGGACGGGTGGACCGTGCGCACCGTCGATGGCGCGCTGTCCGCGCAGTTCGAGCACACCCTGCTAATCGGCCCGCACGGCCCCGAGATCATGACGTTGCTCGCGTAAGTAGCCGATCGGTAAGTGCTACGGTCACGGCATGGTCGACGCCGACGACGACGACAAGCCCTCGCCGGAGCGGACGCAGACGGATGCCAGTCTCCGGGTCGAGCGCGACAACGCCGACGCAGCGATGAGGGCGAAGCAGGCGGACGCCCGGGCTGATGCCGACCAGGTGATCAAACTCGCCCGCGACACCGCCGATGCCGTGCTCGACGCCGCGCGGGAGAAGGCAGACATTCGCCTCGGCGAGACCGCGAAGCACGCGGTCATCGCAGAGCGCGTGATCGAAGACGCGGTCCTCCACGACGAGCGCGCCTCTGCCGATGCCGAGCTCCAGCGCGAGCGAGCGGAGAGCATCGACACGCTGGCCCGGCTGCTCCCGATGGAGCGCGAGAAGACCGATCGCTACCTGCTGACCGAGCGCATCCGTTCCGACAAGGACGTCTCGCATCGCGATGACTTCCTCGGGATCGTGAGTCACGACCTGCGCAACCTGCTCAGCGGTATCGTTCTCACCGCCTATATGATCGAGCCCGTGGAACCGCAGGCGGCGGCCAAGATTCACCGCTACGCGGCACGGATGAATCGACTGATCGGCGATCTGGTGGACGTTGCCAGCATCGATTCCGGGAAGCTCTCGATCACCCGGGCCGAGATCGATATGGCGGCGGTGATCGACGAGGCGATCGACATGTTTCAGGGGCTGGCCAACACCAAAACGATCACGATCGAGACCCGGATCCCGGAGCGTCCGCTGCCGGCGAATCTCGATCACGATCGGATGATCCAGGTCCTCGCGAATCTGATCACGAACGCCGTGAAGTTCACGCCCGACGGCGGGGCGATCGTGCTCCAGGCGGATCGCGTCGCCGGCGGTATCCAGGTCTCGGTGCAGGACACCGGCATGGGCATCGCGGGCGACAAGCTCGAGACCGTGTTCGAACGGTTCTGGCAGGTCGGCAAGAACGATCGCCGCGGCGTCGGGCTCGGGCTTTACATCTCGCGATGCATCGTCGAGGCACACGGCGGAAAGATCTGGGCCGAGAGCACGCCGGGCGCGGGCAGCACGTTCTCGTTCACGCTCGGCTAGCTGGTACGTTGAGTCATGAGCAGTATCCGCGTGATCGCGATCGCCGTGATCTCGCGCCCGAGCGACGGGGCACTTCTTGTCTACGACGGCTACGACTCGGTGACGCGCGAGCTCTATCACCGTCCACTCGGTGGCGGCATCGAGTTTGGCGAGACGGCCGAAGTCGCGGTGCGCCGTGAGTTGCGCGAGGAGATCGGGGTCGAGCTCGCCGACGTCGCGATGCTCGGATTTCTCGAGAACCTGTTCACGGTCGACGGCCGTGCGGGCCACCAGATCGTTGCGGTGTTCTCGGCGCGGCTCGTCGACACGTCGCTGTACGCGCGCGACGAGATCGCGTTCCTCGACAATGGCGTCGCGTGGAAAGCGCGCTGGGTCGTCCGCGCGGCGTTTCGCTCGGAGCACGAGCCGCACGGGCCGCCGCTGTATCCCGATGGTCTGGCGTCGCTGCTCGACCGCGCGTAGTCCCGGAACGTCAGAGCTCGGGGCCGGTGCGGCCGGTGAGACTGCCGATGGTCACCACTAGCTCGTTCGGCTCGATGGGCTTCGCCATGTGGACCTGGTAACCGGCCATCAGGGCACGCGTTCGATCTTCGGAGCGCGCGAACGCGGTCAGCGCGATGGCAGGCGTTCGTCCGCCTTCCTCCGGCGTCCGGCTGCGGATCGCTCGCATCAGGTGATATCCGTCCCGGATCGGCATCCCGATGTCGCTGACCACGACATCCGGGCGGTAGGACATCAGTGCCGCGAGCCCTTCGTCGGCGGAGGCGGCGGTCTGCACGTCTGCCTGGGCTGCCATCAACACGTGGCGGAGGAGCTCGCGCGCATCGGGCTCGTCATCCACGACCAGCACCTTGAGGCCACTCAGCAC
>JACCYD010000823.1 GCA_013696695.1 Deltaproteobacteria bacterium
CGTGTCGCCCTGGTGGGTATCGTTGTAGAAGTCGAGGTCGTACGCGAACACGTCGACGAAGAACTCGACGAGCAAGGTCTCGCCGGAGGTCTTGAGCGCGGTGTAGAGCGACGACTCGATCTTGCCGCCAACCGTCTTCAGCTCGACGCGGGTTGCCGCCGAATCGGCCTTGCCGATCAGCTCGCCGGTGGAGGCGCGATCGGCGGTGACCGTCTGCACTTTGCTGAGCACGAGCCTGAACTTGCGGACGCGGCCATCGGGACCGCGCTCGATGCGAAACGACTGACCGGCGCGGATCGTCTTGAAGTCGAGAACCCCCGCGAGCGAGCGAATCACCTCGTCGGCCTCGGGACCCGACAGACCGCTCTTCTTCAGAAGGCGACCGAGCGTGTCGGACTTGCCGACCTTACCGTCGACCGTGCCCGGCGGGCCGACCGGGGCGCCAACCCCATTGCCGGTGGGCAGGGGCGTGACCGGTGGTGGCGAGGCGAGCGGAGCGGCGGGGAGCATCGCCGCTGGCTTCGACTTCGCCGAATCGGCGATCGCGGAGACCGAGGTCTCTTTATCCCAGACGAAGACGTAGAGATTGACGAGGACGAGCCCACCGAGGACGAGGATCACCCAGCCACTCGTACGCCGCGCGGGGGATCTCCCTCCGACCGAAGCCAGGGAGAGCCTCTGGCTCGTTTTCTTGCGCGCGGTCCTTCGCCTCATGAGGATGCAGTGGGAGGCCAGCAATATCACGGGCCTCCCGAGGGACCAAGGAAATGGCGACGACCCCAGAACCACGTCAATCCCCCGCAGAGGCGGGCCTGCCGCCCCGGCAGCAACTGGAACTTTTTTCCCAGACCAGGCAAGGTGCCGTCGACGACATGGTCAAGAAGTCGGCTAGCAAAGGGAAACCGGCCGCCGAAACGCCGGCGGTTGCGAAGCCCCCAAAGAAGGCAGGCAAGCAAGAGCGGGGAGGCGGCGGTGGGGGTGGCGATGGTGGTGGCGGAGCTGTTGGCGAGCTCGATGCGTCGCTCGAGGCCGAGGCCCGGCGCCGCTATCTCAATTACGCGCTGAGCGTCATCACGTCGCGCGCGTTGCCCGACGTTCGCGACGGGCTCAAGCCGGTGCAGCGCCGGATCCTGTACGCGATGCTGCACGACAACCACCTGCGCCCCGACGCCAAGCATCGCAAGAGCGCGACGGTGGTCGGTAACGTGCTCGGCCGCTATCACCCGCACGGCGATTCGTCGGTCTACGACGCGATGGTTCGCATGGCCCAGGATTGGGCGCTGCGGCTGCCGATGGTCGATGGCTCCGGCAACTGGGGCTCGCTCGATGGCGACGAAGCGGCGGCGTATCGCTACACCGAGTGCCGCCTCGCGGTGCCCGCAATGGAGCTGTTGCGCGAGCTCGATTTCGACACCGTCGACATGCGCGCGAACTACGACGGCACCAGCGAGGAGCCGACGGTGCTCCCGGCGCGGTTCCCGAACCTGCTCGTCAATGGCTCGACCGGCATCGCCGTCGGCATGGCGACCAACATCCCGCCGCACAACTTGCGCGAGCTGACGGCCGCGTTGATCGCGCTCGCCGACAACCGCGATCTCGATCACGTGCAGCTGATGAAGCACATCGAGGGGCCGGACTTCCCGACGGGAGGTCAGCTGCTCAACACCAAGGTCGAGCTGCGGCAGATCTACAAGGATGGTCAGGGCACGATCCGCGTGCGCGGCGAGTACAAGCTCGAGGATAGGAAGAAGGGCGGCACCGACATCATCATCACGTCGATCCCGTACGCGATGACGAAGTCGTCGCTGGTCGAGAAGATCGCCGAGGTGATCCTGTCGCGGAAGCTGCCGTACCTGCTCGACGTGCGCGACGAGTCCACCGACGACGTTCGCGTGGTGCTCGAGATCAAGAAGGACGCAGATCCCGAGCTGGTGATGGCGTACCTCTACAAGCAGACGCCGCTGCAATCGAACTTCCACGTCAACATCACGTGCCTGGTGCCGCCGAACTTGCTGACCGACGCCGGCAAGCTGCCGCTCGATGCGCCGCCGCAACCGCGCCGCATGGGGATCAAGGAAGCGCTCGGGCACTTCCTCGATTTTCGGCTGGATGTCACCGAGCGGCGCTTCAAGTATCAGCTCCGGAAGCTCGAGGAGCGCATCCACATCCTCGAGGGCTTCGTCACGATCTTCGATGCGCTCGACGAGCTGATCAAGATCATCCGCGCGAGCGATGGCAAGGAAGACGCGGCGGGCAAGATCATCAAGCGGTTCAAGCTCGACGAGATCCAGACCGATGCGATCCTCGAGCTCAAGCTCTACAAGCTCGCCAAGCTCGAAGTGAACGTGATCCGCGAAGAGCTCAAAGAGAAGGCCACCGAGGCGAAGAAGATCAAGGCGATCCTGAAGAGCGACGACAAGCTGTGGACCGTGATCAAGGACGAGCTCAAGGCCGTGGCCGAGGAGCTCGGCACGCCGCGCCGCACCAAGACCGGTGGCGCGAGCGAAGAGATCGAGTTCGACGCCGACGCGTTCATCGTCGACGAGGATGCCAACGTCGTGGTCACCCGCGACGGCTGGATCAAGCGCGTTCGCGAGCTCAAGGATCCGACGGCAACGCGCACTCGCGAAGGCGACGAGGTCATGTTCGTGCTGCCGGGCTCCACCAAGGAGAAAGTCATCTTCTTCACCTCGAAGGGCTCGGGCTACGTCATCAAGGTCAACGACATCGCGGCCACCGCTGGCTATGGCGATCCGGCGCAGAAGTATTTCAAGTTCGGGGACGGCGAGAAGATCGTCGCGGCGATGACGCTCGATCCCCGCGCGATGGTGCCGCCGAATCTGCTCGCGGTGAGCGCGAAGGGCTATGGCTTGCGGTTCGCGAGCGCGCCGCACACCGAGATCACGACCAAGGCCGGGCGCCGCTACGCGAAACCCGGCGAAGGTGACGAGATCATCGGTGTGGTGGCCTGCAACGACACCGATGTCGTCGTCGCAGCGACGCGCGATGGCCACGTCGCACACTGCCGCGCCGACGAGGTGACGAAACTCGAAGGGCCGGGCCGCGGGGTCACGTTGATCAAGACCGGAGATGATGACCGCGTGATCGGCTTCATCGCCGGTGTGAAGAGCGATTCGTTCGAGATCGAGACCGAGAAGAGCGGCAAGAAGTTCACGATCAACGCCGATCCGAAGCAGGCGAAGTCGCGTGGCGGTAAGGGTCACCAGCTGATGAAGCGGGTCACGTTCCGCGTGATCAAGAAGCCGGTGACGATCCAACCGCTCGCCAACGCCGAGGGCGGACAGGGAGTGAACTGATGGCTCAACCAACCAAGTACACCGCCGAGGACATCCAGGTCCTCGAGGGGCTCGAGCCGGTTCGCAAGCGGCCGGGCATGTACATCGGCGGCACCGGCCTCAGTGGCTATCACCACCTGCTGTGGGAAGTCGTCGACAACTCGATCGACGAGGTCATCAACAAGTACGCGACCAAGGTCGAGGTCACGCTGCATGCCGATGGCAAGAGCGCGACGGTCGAGGATAACGGACGCGGCATCCCGGTCGACCAGCACCCGAAATTCAAGAAGAGCGCGCTCGAGGTGATCTTTTCGACGCTGCACTCCGGCGGCAAGTTCGAGCGCGGCAAGTCGTATGCGGTGTCGGGCGGCTTGCACGGCGTCGGTGCGGCGGTCGTCAACGCGCTATCGGAAGAGCTGATCGTCACCGTCAAGCGCGATCAGGAGCGCTTCGAGATGCGGTTCGCGCGTGGCGAGGCGAAGACCAAGCTCAAGAAGCTCGGCGCGGCACGCGGCACGGGCACCACGGTGTTCTTCCGCCCCGACGACGAAGTGTTCGGCGGCAAGCTCAAGTTCGATCCGAAGGAGATCGTGGAGCGGCTCGAGGCCAAGAGCTACCTGCACGGTGGGCTCGAGATCGTGTTCACCGACGAGACCCAGAAGCCGGCGGTGACGTCCACGTACATTCACCCGCAAGGCATCGCCGAGTACTTGCCGAAGCTGGTGGCGGATCGCGGCAAGCTGCCGGTGCCGTCGACCGGCGGCGTGTTCTACATGGAGAAGCGCGACGAGGAAGCTCGGCTCGGCGTCGAGCTCGCGGTTCAATGGACGGAGTCGACCGACGATCTGATCAAGACGTACGTCAACTCGGTGCCGACGCCCGACGGCGGGACGCACGATTCCGGCCTGCGCTCGGCGATCGTCAAGGCGATCCGCAACTACATGTCGACGCACAAGCTCGAACCGAAGGGCGTCACGCTGACCGCCGAGGACATCCGCGAGGGTGTCGTCGCGCTGCTGTCGACCTACGTCCACGACCCGCAGTTCCAGAGCCAGACCAAGAACCGGCTCAACAACCCGGAGATCGCGACGCAGGTCGAAGGCCTGGTGCGGCCCGCGCTCGAGAACTATCTCAACGGCAACCCGAACTGGGCGCAGGCCGTGGTCGCGCGCACGATCACCGCGGCGCGTGCTCGCGAGGCGTCGCGCGCGGCGCACCAGGCGGTGACGCGCAAGACCGCGGTCAGCCATCGGCTCAACCTGCCGGGCAAGCTGGCGGATTGCGCGTCGACGGATCCCACCGAGAGCGAATTGTTCATCGTCGAAGGCGACTCGGCAGGTGGGTCTGCGAAGCAAGGGCGCGATCGCAAGACGCAGGCGATCCTCCCGCTGCGCGGCAAAGTCTTGAACGCCGAGCAAGCGAACAGCCAGAAGCTGCTCGCGAACAAGGAGCTGCAGGACATCGTGTCCGCGCTCGGTTGCGGCATGGGCGAAGCGACGGATCTGTCGAAGCTGCGCTACGGCAAGATCTACTTGTTGATGGACGCCGATGCCGACGGCCACCACATCGCGACGCTGCTGCTGACGTTCTTCTTCCGCCACATGCGGCCGCTGATCGATCACGGCCACGTCTATCTCGCGCAGCCGCCGCTCTACCGGATCGACATCGGCAAGTCGACGTTCTGGGCGCTCGACGATGCGCACAAGGAGCGGTTGCTCCGCGAGCACGCGAAGTCGAACTCGAAGCCGAACATCACGCGGTTCAAGGGTCTCGGCGAGATGAACCCCGAGACGCTCAAGATGACGACGCTCGATCCGCGGTCGCGCCAGACGCTGCGCGTGACGGTCAAGGAGGGCGAGCAGCTGCTGACCGATCAGGTGATCAGCGATCTGATGGGCAAGGACGTCGCGGCCCGCTTCAAGATGATCACCGAGAACGCCGCCGAAATCGGCGATCTCGACGTCTGACGCGGTCACCGGCGACCCGACCAGCGATCTTGCCGGTGCCGTGAGGCCCTACGGCAAGTCAGCGACACTGCTCGGGTCGAGTTGGTCCGTGCTCTGCACTACCCCCGGAGCACAGCAAGCCACTAGTTAGCTTGGAGAGGTTTCCATGCTCGACAACGATGAACCAACCACGTTCGAAATGAACCCGTTGGGCAACCGGCAGCGCCTGAAGCCGCGAGAGTCTTTTCTCGCGCGGCAACAGGTACAGCCCGAGCCCGCCACCGGGGACGAAGCTTCGGTGCGTGCATCGATGATCGTCGCCGAGCTCACGCACGACGAGGCCCTCGCCTCGGGCGAGCACACGATCTCGGACGTCGGGTTGCCCGCGGCGGCGAGTGCCGTAATCCTGCCGGCGCTGTCGTACACCACGCCGCTGCCTTCGCTGGCGATGCCGGTGATCCTGCTGCCGCGCGAGATCCATTACCCGGCCGTGGCCACGCGCTATTACCCGCCGACCGAAACGCACACCGCGCTGCCGATCGCCTCGCGCCGCGTGCGCTACCTCGCGGTACCCGTGCTCGCCGTGCTGGCGCTCGTCGTGCTCGGAGGTGCGGTGATTCCACCCGAGATCGAGGCGCAGGCCCCGGTGGCAGATGTCTCGGCAGCTCACGAGCCGTGCGGAACGCCGCGCTCGAGCACGAGCACGCACGAGCCGAAAGCGCCGGTCGAGGTCATCGAGATCACGCCGGCGCCACGCGTCGTGTTCGCCCCGCGCGCACGTCCCACGCTCGCGCCGCAACCGCTCGCGAAACGCGTGACCGGCAAGCGACCGATCGCTGTCAATTCGTCGAGCGCGCTCGGCAACCTACGCCCGCGCAGGGCGTGGTGAGAATCAGGGCTTAGCCCTTCGCGCGCTTGAACACGAACATCACGACCTCGTCGTCGTGATCATCCTCGGGGCTCTCGTCGCGCGTGGTGGCGACGAGCTCCCAGCCTTCCGCACCGCGGCGGTTGAGCTCGGCCTTGATCGGATCGGTCGAAGCGCCGTGGCCCCACGAAACGGTGAAGATGTCGTACTCGAACTTGGTCATGCGCCGACGGCACCATAGGTCGTCGGGTGGTGCAATCGAAACGCGGATCGAACAGCCGGCTGCTACCCTGGCCCGATGCGGAGCTGGCTCCCCGCGATCGCCGTCGCGATGGCGTGCTCGTCGAACGGAGACGAGACCTCGACTGGGGGCGAGCCGCTCCGCGACGAGCTGTCCGTTCGCGACGCCGATCTGCCGCGGCCGCTCGAGCCGACGACGAAGGCACGCGATGCGCAGGCATCGCCGGACGCCTGGACGTTCGCCGTGCTCTCGGATCTCCACCTGCCGAACTACTTCACGTCGACGGTCGATCACCTGGTCGCGGAGTTGATCGCGCTGAAAGTTCGGTTCGTCGTCATCACGGGCGATCACACCAACGGCAGCCCGCTCGACGGGCCAGGTCGACGCGACAAGTGGTGGGCGGCGTTGTCGAGCGCGCTGAAGCCGCTGCGCGATGCGGGAATCCCGGTGCTGCCGGTGGCGGGCAACCACGACAGCTATCTGCCCGTGCAACGCGATAGCTACGCGTCGACGTTCGACCGGAGCTGGGCGAACGGCGTGACCATCAACGACACCGGCACCGGCAAGCTCGCGCGGTGGCCGTTCTCGTACAGCGTCGATGTCGACGGCCTTCACCTCGCCCTCGCACACGTGGTGTCGAGCAAGCTCGATCCCGAGGTCGCGGCGTGGCTGGCGGCGGATCTCGACGGTGCATCGCGAGCGCAGCATCGGATCGCGTTCGGTCACGTGCCGCTGTCGTCGGTGATCTGGTCGCCGAGCCGGGTGTTCGTCGAGCAACTCGGAACCATCCTCGAGCGGGGCAAGGTCTCGCTGTACGCCACCGGCCACGAGCACGTGGTGTGGGATGAAGACGTCGCGCTGCCCGGCGGGGCGAAGCTCCGGCAGGTGCTGGTCGGCTGCGCGTCGGGCTACTACGACTACGCGCCGAGCGAGCCCTCGAAGATCCGCGCGCAGTGCGTGCCGGTGGTGCGACCAGGGCAACGCGAGCCGATGCGCTGCAAGATGCCGAACGGCGGCGCCTTCGAGATCGCGCGCGGGCGCAAGAACCGTCACATCCAGCACTACAAGAATGCCTTCGTGCTGGTCGACGTCGACGGCGAGCAGCTGCGAATCCGGCCGATGACGGTCGATGGCGCGGGGCATGCGCAGCCGTTCTATCTGCCAGACTGATATCGTGAGCACGGTGGCCGTTTCGCCGTTACGCCGGTTGGGATTCGTCGTCGGCGGCATCGTCGTGGTGTGGATCGCGTTGCTGCTCGTGCTCGGATCGATCTTCGGCGCGCGCAAGGCGCAGGCGATCGCGGATCGGCTCGGCGAGACGCTCCAGGCGACGGCAACGCTCGACGATCACGATCTCGCGCTCGTGCGCGGCCGGCTGCGGCTCGACCATCTGCGGGTCGCGCGCAACGATCTGACCGGCAAGCTGACGCTCGACGTCGGCAAGGTGCGTTGCGAGCTCGCGCCGCTGGGGATCGCGTTGTTCGATGGCTCGTGTCGCGAGCTCGCGATCTCCGACCTCAGGCTGGAGCTGTCGACGTTCGCGTTGTTCAAGCTCAAGAAGCCGACGCGGCCGCCGATTCGCGCACACGCGGTGACGATCGAGAACGCGACGATGATCTTCTCGCCCGCGGCGGTGGAGCCGAGCCTCGGGCGCATCACGCTGACGATCGATCGCGCGACGGCCGGCGCGACAACGATGAAGACGCCGCTGTCGTGGATCTTTCACCTCCGTACGCTGAACGCCACGCTCGAGCTACCGGTCGGCAAGATCAAGATCGACTACGCGAATGGCATGCTGACCGCAGCGGGCGGTCTGTTCGGCGTGACGCCGGTGACGCTACCGTTCCAGATCCCCGTGGCGAATCTGGCCGACGATCCGAAGGCCGAGCTGCAGCGGCTGGCCAAGATCGGCAAGCAGCTGGCGGAGGATCTGGTCGAGCAGAAGGCGCGCGACTGGTTGCGCTCGAAGCGCTGAGAGCGCGTACGCTCGGCGGATGCGGATCGGAATTGCGGTGATCGCCGCCGGCGCGATGGCTAGCTCGCCTGCACATGCGGATGGTGCGTTCTTCGAGGGCGATGTCGGGCTCGCGGTGCCGATCGCCGACGACGATTACGAGGCCTCGGTCGACGACAGTCTCAAGCTCGGCCTTCGCCTCGGGACGCGCACCGGCTTCGGTGGTCTCGACCTCGGCATCGACGTCACGCCGTACAGCGACGACCTCGACAGCGGGTTCGCGGACATCGACATCGAGCGGTATCGGTTTCAGATCGGTGCGCGCTACGAGAAACCGGTCGGCGCGAAGGCACGGCTGTTCTTTCGCGCGGCGGGAGGCATCGACTTGCTGCACTACACCGCGGAAGGTTCGATCCTCGGCGTCGCGTTCGAGACCAGCGAGACCGACGTCGGCATCGCGCTCGAGGTCGCCGGCGGCGTGCTGTTCGATGTCGGCAAGGTGCAGCTCGGCGTCAAGCTCGGCCTGCCGTTCGCGTTTCACTTCGACGACGACGACCCGAACGATCCCGAAGATGCGGACCTCGAGTACACCGGCGTCGACCTCGACCTCGCGTTTGTCGTCGGGGTTTCCTTCTAGCCGCGGTAGCTGTCGTCCTGCTCGATCTTCGAGAGCACCCAGTCGAACTCGCCGGCCGTGATGTGCGCGTTGCAGTGCGCGCACTCGCCGGCCATCGTGATCTGTAGCGGCGCACCGCAGTTCGAGCACTTTGGCTCTGCCAGCGGCGCACCCTTGCGACTCGCGGAGCGGATCAGCGTCCAGTACTCGCTGTACTTGCGCTCGCGCGTCGACGAGCCCTTGAGCACCTGACCCGTCGAGGCGAGCGCGGTGAAGTCCTTGCCGGTCGCCCAGATCCGCACGGTGACCGCGTCGTACCAGCGGTCGCGCGACACCTTCGCCCACGCGTGATGCGTGATGCGCATGTCGACGAGCTCGTTGCGAAGGTCCTGTCGCTTGTACGCTTCGATCCAGTACGCCAGGTAATCGTAGAGCCCGTCGGATACCAGGCCGCGTACCGGGTTCAGATCGTTGGCAGCCCACGAGCGGTTGAGCTGGTCGTAGATCAGGTGGAGTCGCGCGAGCAGCGTGCTCTCGGTGACGGCTGGATCGGCTTGGCCGAGCGCGATCAGATTCTGATCGACGCCCTCCTGGCGATAGGTCTCGAGATCGGTGCCGCGCTCCTCGACGTTGCCGAGCAGCGCCGGAGGTCGCTCGTCGATGGAGCGTAGGGTGATCTTCTCGACCACCCAGTCGAACCGACCGTTGTCGACGGTCTCGCCGCACGACGCGCAGACCTGCGTCCCGGTCTGTGCCGATTGCCAGGGCGCACCGCAATTCGGGCACGGGAAGTTCTTCGACGCCGGAGGCTTGGTCGTCCGCGTGCCGTCGCGCGAGAACCGCCATAGCTCGACCGAGTAGTACGTCTTGTCGGCGGTCGTCACGTTCGCCTCGAGCTCGACGTTGACGTTGACTCGTCCCGTCGCGCCCTCGGCGAGGACGCCCGGCAGATCGACGTGCGTCACGCGCATCGCCCCGACGACCACCGACACCGCGGGAACGCCGGCGGGTGGGCGCGTCTGCAATGCAAAGCGGGCGTCATTGCCGACGTAGGGCGCGACCTGCGCGAGCGTCTCCTCGGAGTGGCGAAGCCGATGCGCCGTCGAGAACAGCCGGAACGCGAAGTCCTCGAACAGGACCTGCGAGAAGTCGGGGTCGATGCGGCGGAGGTCCGATAGATCGATCGCGCGCTCGAGCACGACCGGCGGACCGCTGTCCCAGTCCTTGTTCGCGTGCTGTTTATAGGAGCTGTAGGCGAAGTAGCCGATCACGCAGATCAGCACCGGCACACCGACCTGAGGGAACTCGATCAACAGGCGGATCAGCCAGTAGATCAGCTCGAGGAATCCACCGCCGTCGCCGCCACCGCTGCTGCCGCCTCGCGAATGGCCGCCGCCGCCGGAGTACGAGTGGCCGCCGCCGGGACGTGCGAGCGCCAGCTCGACGAGAACAAGGACGAGCCCGCCGACGACCGCGAGGGTCACCCAGCGCCGCTTCACGGACGTCACGACCGACCTCCGGACCAGGTCAGCCAGCGCTTCACGGACGTCACGACCGACCTCCGGACCAGGTCAGCCAGGCCTTCACGGACGTCACGACCGACCTCCGGACCAGCGCGCCCAGGGATCCGGCAAGCGTGACACGACGGATCTCCCGGCGGACGCGACCAGGTATCCAACCGGCGCGAAGCTGGGCGAGGGCGACGCCGGATTTCCGTGCGAGCGCGAGGTCACGACGGATCTCCCGGCGGCTTCGGAACGTCGCGTCGTGCGCGGGGCTTCGCGAGGTCGCTGTCGATCGCGTCGGGAAGCTCGTTCGCGTCGTCGGCGCGCCGAGGCATCCCGACCGTGACCTTCGAGAGCAGCGTCTCGAGGCGATCGGCCAGCGCGCTGCCGCTGATGCGCATCGCCGTGGTCAGCTCGCGCTCGAGCCGCGTGACGGCATCGTCGGGCAGCACGCGATCGAGCCCGCTATCGCGAACGATCGCCACGCGCTGCTCGAGCCACGAGATGTAGACCAGCAGGCCGCTGCGGTCGCGGGTGTTGTGCACGCCGCGCTCGATGAACGCGGCGCGCGCACTGCGCAACACCTCGCGGTCGAGCATGCGCGGCGGCGTCAGCAGGCGCTTGATTCCCGGAGCGAGCTCGACGAGCCCACCGGCGATCAGCCCGACGACGAATGGGTCGATCAAGATCGACGGGATGCTGAACTCGTAGTCGGAGAACAGCATCGCGGCGAGGCCGGCGAACGCGGCCAGCACGCCGACCAGCGCGTTCGCGTGGCGATATCCCGCGCTCTTGCGGCGGACCGCGACGACGACCTCGATCGCGCTCGCGTCCTCGATCGACTTGACCGCCTTGGCGAACGCGGCGCGTGCCGCATCGTCGAGGAATCGCGCGCTCACCGCACGACGGTAACGCAGCGGCGCCGTCTGCGCGAACAACGCGGTCACGGATCATGGTCGGTTAGCCCGCGTGGTGCGAGCCGCGTACGTGGCCGACGGTCAGGGATAGCGGATCGGCGTGCGGGGGAGCTGCGCGGCGGCTCGGCGGTCGTGCTTGCCGGTCGCGAGCAGCGGTAGCT
>JACCYD010000603.1 GCA_013696695.1 Deltaproteobacteria bacterium
CCTGCGATGACCACGAGGACAACCATGACATGACGGCGCTGCGGCTGAAACGGATCGCCTTGCCCAAGCGGCGGTGACTCGACGGCGGTGCTTGTAGCCCCACGGGTTGAGCGCGTGCACGAACAGCACGCTCGTGGTGTCGAGCTTCGCCGCGGGCAGCCACTCGCCCATCAACATCTCCTGCACCGCACTGCCGACGAAGGCTTCGGCACCATGCACGCCGGACGTGACGATGATCAGGCGCTGCGGCGTGCCGGTCGCGGGCAGGTACACCCAGTCGGTGGTCAGGTCCTGATCGATCGCGCTCGGCACCTCGTACCTCCCCAGCTCCGCGCCGGGATGCGTGGCGGCGACGCGTGCGGCGGTGGCGCGAAAGCGTGTTCGCGCGGCGTCATAGGAATCGAGGAAGTAGCCGGTGTCGTCGGCCCCGTCACACTTGCCGCTGCAATCGGTGCCTTGCTGGTTGTCGTAGATCGGTGCGGAGCCATCGGCCGCGCACGCGATCAGCAGTTGAGTCAGAGTCAAGAGTCTAACGAGTCGGCGCATGCCGCGCGTAGAGCAAGGCTCGCACCACGTCCTTGAAGTGCAGCTCCATGCGGTTAACGCGCGATCGCCGGCAGCTCGAGTTGCTCTGCCGGCTACCGGCGACGCAGCGCGAGATCTCGGCGGCGTGATTCCATTGTTACGTGGCGGTCAATCGCAACGCTGACTGTGGGGCGCCTGACGTGCGAAAGCGCCCGAGACGATCCGCGGCATCCTCGCGAACACGGGTCCGCCGGATCGATCATCATCTAGGCGTGCCCGAGGACACGTCCGGTGCGGAGCGGCGTCAAAACGAGAGGTTCGAGCTGCTCGTGCAGGTCGGGTTACGCCGCAGCGACCACAGCGACGTCTGTTCCGTGATCAACATCTCCGCCGGCGGGGTGCTGTTGCGCAACGATCGCAACGTCACGCTCGCGGTGGGCGAGCACATCCGCGTGCAGTTCGACGCCCCCGAGCTCGCGGCCGCGTTCTCGATCGACGCGAAGGTGATTCGCGTGATCTCACCGAGCGGGAAAGCTGAAGCGGTCGCCGCGATGTGGACCTCGAGCGATGCCGCCGCATCCACCGGGCTCGCGCAAGTGTTGTGGAGCCTGAGCCAGCGTCGGTGAGCGGTCTCCCGCAACGCTTCGCGGCCGCGTCGAGCGCCGTCGAGGCCTACGTTCGAGCGCCTTCACCGGCTACGCTTCCGACGTGAGCGACGGCATCGGAGATCTTGGCCGCGGGTTTCGGTTTCTCAACCAGCATCCCCGCCTGTGGGGCTGGGTGATCGCGCCGGCCATCGTCACGCTGCTGATCATGATCGGCCTGATCGCCGGCGTGGCGTACCTGGTCGATCCGGCGGTCGATTGGCTCACCGGCTGGTTGCCGGGCTTTCTGCAGGGCATCGCGAGCGCGCTGGTCTGGCTGATCGTGATCGTCGGCCTCGGTGCCGGTGCGCTGTTCCTGCTGGTCGCCGTGGTCGGCATCGTTGCCGGGCCGTTCAACGAGATGCTCTCCGAGGCGGTCGAGGCGAAGCTCACCGGCAAGCCCGGGCCGAAGTTCTCGCTCGCTGGCTTCGTGCGCAGCTTCGCGATCAGCCTCGGTCACGGCATCCGGCGCCTGGTCGTCGCGGTGTTGTCGTTCCTCCTCGTGTTCGCGCTCGGCTTCATCCCCGTGATCGGGACGATCGGCGGGCTCGTGCTCGGCTGCTATCTCACCGCGCGATCCGCCGCATACGACAGCTACGACGCCGTGCTGTCGCGCCGCGAGCTGTCGTACGACGCCAAGCTCGCGTTCCTCGCGCGCCATCGCAGCCGCACGCTTGGCCTCGGTGCCGGCGTCACCGCAATGTTGTTCGTGCCGGGCGTCAACCTCGTCGCGTTCGGGCTCGGCGCGGCCGGCGCCACGATCGCTTCACATCAGCTCCAGCGCGTTGAAGACCCGTCGATGCGCCGCGTATAGTGGAGCTCGTGCGGGCCCTTTCGGCGTTGCTTGCCACCGGCGCGATCGCGTGCGGCCGCATCGGCTTTGGCGCTGTCGACCCCGACGTCCCCGGCGATGTCGGGGGTGACACCGCGGCCGCTTGCACGCAGCTGGTCTGCGATGACTTCGCCGATAACGAGCTCCACGTCGCGCTCGATGCCGCCGGCACGATCGAGCTCTACCGCGAGGGCGTGTTGCTCGAGGCCCTCTCCGGCGAGACGCGCCCGGCGACCGGCACGCGCTTGCTGATCGGCATCACGTCGAAGGGGCTAGGACAGAACGCCGAGATCCTGATCGATGAAGTGGTCGCGGATGTCACGCGCATCGGCTGCTTGTGACGATCACACGACGAGCGCCTCGTCGTCGGCAAGACAGCGCTGGAGCGCCGCCTTCGCGCGGTGCAACGCCAGGGCAACGTTGCCCGGCGTCAGCGCGAGAGAGGTGGCGACCTCGGCGGTGGACATCTGTTCGAGCAGCCGCAGCGTGACCACGTGACGCTGGATCTCTCCGAGCTTCGCGACGCAGCCGAGCAGGGCGGCATGCTCCTCGGCACGCTCGATCCAGGCGTCGATCGAGAGACCCTCGTCGAGCAGCGGCTCGTCGTCGATCGAAACATGCGGGCGAGCGCGATGGTGGCGGCGCCGCGCGTTGCGAGCCGCGTTGCGCACGATCGCGCCGAGCAGCGAGAACGCATCCTCGTCATGATCGGCGAGGCTGCGTGCCTGCGGCAGGGTCAGGAGCGTGACGAACGCCTCCTGCACGGCATCGACGGCATCGTCACCGCCGAGTCCCTCTCGCGAAGCCACGCTGGCGAGCCCGCGCGTGTGAGCGCGCGCGAGTCGACCGACCCACGCGGTGAATCCATCCGAAGGCGCCATCCGCGGACGGTAGCTCAATCCTGCGGGCTACGCGGCGCCTTCGGGAAATCGACCCGCGTCTGAGCGACCAGCGCGACAGCATTCGTGAACGTCTTCAACGCGACCATCGCGAGCACGTCGATGATCGTGGCGTCGGAGACCTCGGCCTCACGCGCCTGCGCGACCTCGCCGCCGGCGCGGGCGCCACCGGTGCGAAC
>JACCYD010000621.1 GCA_013696695.1 Deltaproteobacteria bacterium
GTGCTGAGCCGCGCCGAGCTGCTGCAAGTCTCTGGCGGCAGCGCCGCGGAATCCGCGCTCGAGCGCCTGATCAACGCGCGCTTGCTGGTCGCGATGGAGAGCCCGACCGGCGAGAGCATCGAGGTGGTTCACGAGGCGTTGCTCGCCGCGTGGCCCCGCGTCGTACGCTGGCGGCAGGAAGACGCCGAGGGCGCGCGCCTCCGAGATCAGGTGCGCGTCGCGGCCCGGCAGTGGCTCGATCGCGGCAAGCCGCGCGGCCTGCTGTGGCGCGGCGAAGCGCTCACCGAGTACCGGTTGTGGCGTGCCCGCTATCCGGGCGCGCTGACCGACAACGAAGAAGCGTTCGGCGCGGCCAGCCTCGCTGACGCAGCGCGCGCCCAACGGTTCCGGCGGATCGCGCTCGGTACCGTGGTTGCCGGGTTGACGATCGCCCTCGTGATCTTCGCGAAGCTGCGCAGCGAGGCCGAGGACAACCGCCAGGAAGCGGAGAGCAACCGCGCCGTCGCCGACACCAATCGAGCGCGTGCCGTCGCCAGCGAGGCCGAGGTCAAGCAGAGCCTGATCGAGGCGCACGTCGAGCAAGGCCGGCGCTCGCTGCTCGAAGGCAAGTCGATCGAATCGCTGCTCTATCTCCACGAAGCGTTTCGAGGTGGGGCCGATACACCGGCGATCCGGTTCATGATCGGGCGCGCGCTCGAGCCGCTCGACGCCGAGGTCGCGGCGCTCCGCGGCCACACCGGACAGTTGCTCGACATCGCGATCTCGCCGTCCGGATCGCAGGTCGCCACCGCGAGCGACGACGGCACGGTGCGGGTGTGGGACGCAGCGACCGGCGCGCATCGCCAGACGCTGACCGGTCCGAAGGGCTTGATGTTCGCGCAGTGGGCCGACGACGCGCGTTTGATCTGGGGTGGCTCCGACGGAGTGGTGGCGATCAGCGACGTCGCGAGCGGCGCCAAGACCGCGCTTCCCGGTACCGCGGCCGCGCTCAACTTCATGGCGATCGATGCCAAGCGGCGCCACGTGTTGGCGGCCACCGATGCCGGCGTGGTGCGCTTGTGGGAGCTGGCGACCACCGCGTCGGTCGAGCTCGGCAAGGCCAAGCCGGGCACGCGTACGCTCGGCGTGTTCTCGCCGCGCGGCGATGTCGTGGCGATAGGCTCGATCGACGATGCGACGCAGCAGGGTGGCGCCGCGCTGTGGACGATCAAGGGCGCGAAGCTGCACGACCTGCAGGGCCATCGCGCCGGCGTGATCCGCGTGGCGTTCGATGGCGCCGGCGACAAGCTGGTGACTGCGAGCGCCGACAACACCGCGCGGATCTTTGATGTGCGCACCGGTCGCTCGCTGCACGAGCTGCGCGGTCACGATCAACCGGTGCGCGACGCGGCGTGGAGCCCCGATGGTCGGCTGATCGCGACCGCCAGCGTCGACACCACCGTCCGGATCTGGGACCCGCAGACCGGCGAGACCTCGCGCACGCTGCGCGGCCACACGGCGCAGGTCAACCGCGTGCGCTTCACCGCCGACAACTTGCTCCTCACCGCGTCCGGCGACGGCACCGCGAAGCTGTGGGATCCGCGACGGGGCCAGCTGCTCGCGAGCTTCGGTCACAGCGGCTATCTCCACACCTTCGATGTCGACGCGAAGGAGCGGCGGCTCGCGACCGCGAGCTGGGACGGCACCGCCAAGCTGTGGCACCTCGACCGGCGGTCGTCGCGCTCGCTGGTCGGGGCGACGACGAGTACGCCGTACGTACCGCCACCACTCATCACTCCCGATGGCAAGACCGCGATCCGTCACTCCGACAAGGGCCTGGAGTTGTGGTCGCTCGCGGACGGCAACAAGGTCGAGACTCCAACCAAGGCGCCGGTGTGCGGCCGTGCGATCGACGCGACCGGCAAGCTCATCGCGTACGCGACCAACGCCGGCGAGATCGTCGTGTTCGAGCCCGGACAGTCGAGGTCGAGCCGCTGGTCGGCGGGCCACCCGCTGACCGCGATCGCGATGGCCCCGGCCGGAGATCGCGTCGTGACGTCGGGGGCCGACGGGCTCCTGACGATCTGGGGGCTCGACGGCGCGGCGCGGACGACGAGCAAGCTGCCGCAGCCGGCGACCGCGCTCGAATGGTCCGCCGATGGCACGGCGAT
>JACCYD010000653.1 GCA_013696695.1 Deltaproteobacteria bacterium
GATCGGGAGCCCGCGAAGGCTCTCATCGAGGAGCACGACCTCGCATCGACGGCGCTGTCGGGCACTTACGACCCAAACCTATAGCGCCGGATCGGCGATCGCCGAACTACTACTTGCGCTCCGCGAAGCCAACGCGGCGATCGCCAAGGTCGTGCTTGCGGACGAGCGAGGCCTTGAGCGGCGCCTTGCGACTCTTCGCAGCGGATGGATCGATGAACACGGCCATGCTCTTCGACGAGGCGCTGGGCGGGGTCGGTTTGGTTTCGGCCGACTTGCCGGCAACGGTGTTCGGCTTCGCGGATGTAGATCTCGCCGGCTTGGTCGCGGACTCCGTCGTTGGGCTACTCGCGGGCTCCGTCGTCGCGATCGCTTCCGCGTCGGGCGCACCGATCCTCTGGCCCTGGAACTTCACGAGCCTATGGAAGTCTCGCGGAGCGGCACGCTTGGTCGGTGCGGTGGTGTCGGCGACGAACGCGAACAGCTGCGTCGCGTCGCGACTGTCCTTGATCGTGAAGGCGTTCTCGCCGGTCAACGTGGCAGCGTGGTACGGCTGCTCGCCCCGCTTGCAGGTGTTCCAGCTGGCCATGTAGGTGCCGGGCTTGATCTTGAGGTCGACCGACTTGCCGGATGGCAGCTCTCCCGGCAGCCAGTTGTCGCCGAAGGACTTCTGACCCTCGTGCTGGATACGAAGCCCGCACATGCTGTCAGGCGTCGCGTTGGTGAACACGAGCGAGGTGGTTCCCGAGAGCTGCGAGCGAGTGACGCCGCGCGAGCCTTCCGTGGCGATGGCACAACCCGTCGCGAGACCGGTTGTGGTGATCAGCAGAAGGATGTTGGTTGCACGCATGCGTCCATCAAACCAGCGACACATGTGGGTTGCGCGTTGGCATCGTGAGATCGCGAGTGAGGCCACCGGGTCGGTGTAGGCCGCACGGACATCACGTCGCTGCGAGTGCGAGAGCGAGCTTCGTAGCGATCTCGGCGTTGTTCACGGCGAGCGTGCGATTCGCACGGATCGAGGCACCTCCCGTTACCTCCGCGAGGCGGGCGAGCAGATACGGCGTCAGCGGCTTCCCGGTGATGCCGGCAGCCGCAGCGTCCGCGAGTGCACGCTCGATCCATGGCTCGACATCCGCTAGCTCTTCAGTAGCGGGGATTGGATTCGCAACCAGGATCCCGCCGCCGCCGAGCTCCCAGTGCGCGTTTGCGATCGCCGCCAGCTCGGCGAGGTCGTCGACGCGATGCTCGAGCTCGAGCCCCGAGCCGCGCGTGTAGAACGCCGGTAGCTCCGAGGTCCGGTAGCCGATGACGAGCACGCCCAGGGTCTCGAGCATCTCGAGCGTGCGCGGCAGATCGAGGATCGCCTTCGCCCCAGCCGACACCACCGCGATCGGCGTCTTCGCGAGCGCCACCAGATCGTGCGACACGTCGCCCTCGTCGCCGCGATGCACGCCACCGATGCCACCGGTCGCGAACACGCGAATGCCGGCGCGTGCGGCGAGCATCGCCGTCGCACTCACGGTCGTGGCCGCGCAGGTTTTTCGCGCCACGTGCACCGCGACGTCCACCGCACCGGCCTTCGCGAAGGCCTTCCCATCACGTGCGAGTCGTTCGAGCTCGGCGGCCTCGAGCCCGATGCGCACGATGCCGTCGACCACGGCGATCGTCGCTGGCTCCGCGCCGCCGGCACGTACGGTGGCCTCGAGCTCGCGTGCAACCTCGAGGTTCTGCGGCCACGGCAACCCGTGTGCGACCAGCGTCGACTCGAGCGCGACAGCAGGTAACCCTGCTCGCGCTGTCACCAGGCGACCCACGTCGTCGCATCGCCACGCGAGGCATCCACGGCGGTCATCGCTGCTCCGTCTCGCGATCGATCACTGCAGGCGATAGACGGTCAGAGACTTGCCGCCGCGCTCCATGCTCTGGTTGCGCTCGAGGAGATAAAACCGATCCGCGCCCATCACACCGAATCGATGCCGCAGCCCGGCCGCGAGCACGCGGACCTTGCGGTTCGCCTTGCCATCGGGTTGCGCGCGGAAAATATCGAGATACTCGGCATCGGCCTTCTTGCGTGCGACGGCGTCCGCGTTCACCGGATCGACCTTGGCCGCGACCCACACGGCATCCGGCGTCACCACGCCTTGTAGCGACTTGATGTCGTACGTCGGTAGCGCCTGCTCGAGCTCGAGCTTGTTCAGCTTGCCGCCGCGCCACGCCTGGAGCGATTTGTTGTCCCAACCAACGCGCACGAAGTCGAGCTTGCCGTTGGCGTCGGCGAGCGCCTGGTAGCGCTTTCGCTGCTCGAACAGATCGTCGATCTTCTTCCGATCGACCAGCTTGGCGTTGACCATGTCGTACGTCGCCTCGGTATCCGGCGAGCGTTGATTCTCTTTCTTGTCCCAGTCTCCACCCTTGATGCCGTGGGCCTTCGTCCAGCCCTCGCTCCAGTGGTTGACGCGGAAATCGAGCTGCTTCTCGACGTCGCCGACACCGAGCTCGATCGTACGCACGGCGCCGATGCGCTTGCCGCTGTCGATCGCGAGGATCTCGATCTCGTGTTTGGTCGACGTCGACAACAGCGTCACGCGATGTACGGCGATCCTTCCCTGCTTCTCGAGGAGCGTGATGTGCGTCGCGGCCGGCACCTTGTAGAGGATCGTCCCGGCCGGCTTCTGCTTGCCGCGATCGACCAGATCCACCATCGCGGCGATCTGCTTGCCGCCGTCCGTCTCGCCAACCACGAACGCGCGCTGCGCGACCAGCGTGATCGACAGCGGATGCAGGGACACCGGCGCAATGTCCACCACCTGCTCCGCCTTGGTCGACAACACGACGACGTGCAGCTCCGCCTTCGTCGACGAATCCGCGACCACGTACGCGATGCGATCGGCATCGAACGCGACCGCATCGTCGATGAAGCCCGAGGGCGTCGTCAGCTTCGTCACCTCGGTAGCCCCTTCAAGCGGTGGCAGGTTCTTCGGTTGCGAAAAAGCTGGGCTGGCGACCGATGCGATCGCCACCGCCGAACACAACATGACCAATCCACACGACGCCATACGACCGTCGATGCCACGATCGCGTCTGGATATCAAGGGGTTGAGGTAGAGTGCCCCACATGGGCAGCCACGCCTTTACCAAGAACTACGCAGATCACAGCAACGACACCGGCTACCAGTTCGAATTCAACTGCGACAAGTGCGGGAACGGATATCGCTCCACGTTCCAGAACAGCGTCTTGGGCGTTGGTTCGAAGATCGCCAAGGGCCTGGGTAGCCTGTTCGGTGGCGGCAACTTCTGGGCGGCTGGCGTCGCTGCCGATCACATGAAGGACGGCCTCCGCGGCAAGGGCTGGGACGACGCCTTCCAGAAGGCCATCGAGGAGATCAAACCCAAGTTCCACCAGTGCACCCGCTGTGGCAACTGGGTTTGCCCCGACGTCTGCTGGAACGCGCAGCGCCAGCTCTGCGAAGGCTGCGCCCCGGACCTCGCCGAGGAAGCGGCTCACCATCAGGCCCACATCGCGTCGCAACAGATCGCCGAGAAGATGCACAAGGTCGATCTCGTCGCCAACATCGACCCGGCTGGCGAGATGCTCGCGCAGTGCCCGCACTGCAAGGCACGCATCCAGCCAGGCAAGAAGTTCTGCGCCGGTTGCGGCAAGCCTGTCGGTGCGACCGCCTCCAAGACCTTCTGCACCAGCTGTGGCGTCCAACTCGCCGCAGGCTCGAAGTTCTGCGGCGATTGCGGTCACTCGCAGTAACGCGCGGCCTCGAGTACCGCCTACCGGCGCCGCGGCAACTCTCAAGAACGTCCTGCTCCGCGTCGACGTTCACCCGGCCGCTGACATCGACATCCTGCCGCACCGCCGGACGTCGCCGACCCGCGTCGAGCTCGACGACGCCGCCTGATTCAGCATGCACGGCGAGACCGGGGCATTCCGAACCGCATCTCACCTAGGTGAGAACCAGCAGGCTGCTACCCATGTTCCTGTTCGGCCTGGGTGGGTTCCTCGGCCTGGGAGCGACGGGCGAGATCGTGCTCGCGCTAAATCCCGGCTTGCTGCCACACGAGGCGACCGAGATTCCGTTCATGGCCGCCCACCAGACCTCGTGGGTGTTGCGCACCTGGGTGCTTGGTTCGAACGTCGCGAACCTGGTGTGTGCGGTGATGCTGGTGAGGTCTGCGATCGCGATCCGACGCGGACAAGCGCGCGGCTGGCGCCTGCTTCGCCTCGCCACCGGCACACTCGGGATCGTTGCTTTGGTCGGAGTCCTCGTCTGTCTTCCGTACCTTCTGCCGCTGCCCATCGGGCCCGCGGGCGAGGCCTCGCGATTCATGCTCGTGAGCGTCGTTTGCGCGGCAGCCGGGTTGGCGACGCTGTGCCTGGTGCTGTTCCGATTTGCGCAGCGCGCGGCCCACCGCCCAGCCACCTGAGTCCAAACAAATCCAAGGTGCGCAGCCGATTCATCGTCGGAACCTCGAACCGGCAGCCGCCTCAACGCGAACGCCGCGTCGGCAAACTTTCGGCGCTCCGACTCGACGGCCACCTCGTCGATCCGGTAACCCGCCGCGCGAAAGCGCCAGGCGTCCTAGCCCGACGCTTACGCCGGACCAGCGTAACGCACTGCCGCGGACGGTGACTGCGTGCCGCCGCGCAGCGAACACCTCGTTGGTCCCTGGACGCGTCGTCACGCCTGGACGAAGCGTCACGCCTGGACGAAGCGTCTCGCCTGGACGAAACGTCACGCCTGGACGGCGAATCCGACGCGCGCGCCGCCACCAGGACGATCCGCGATCCACGCACCACCACCGTGAGCGACGGCGATCCGCGCCACCAGCGCCAACCCGAGTCCACGCCCGCCGCCACCCGTCGATGGACCGA
>JACCYD010000655.1 GCA_013696695.1 Deltaproteobacteria bacterium
CGTCGGCGTCGGCATCGGCTTCTTCGTGTTCGGCGGTGGTGTCGTCCTCGGCTTGTGGAGCGCGCTCGCGCTCAACAAATTGATGCGTCCTCACGACCCCGACTTGCTCGAAGACGCGATGAACCCCGACGAGTTCGAGTAGGCTGCGCCCATGTCAGCTTCCTTGAAGGGCAAGACCCTGTTCATCACCGGTGCGAGCCGTGGCATCGGTCTCGCGATCGGTCTGCGCGCAGCGCGTGACGGTGCGAACGTCGTGATCGCGGCGAAGACGGCCGAGCCCAACCCGAAGCTCCCCGGCACGGTGTTCACCGCTGCGAAGGAGATCGACGACGCCGGTGGCAAGGGCCTCGGGGTGGTCTGCGACATCCGGTTCGAGGAGCAGGTCGCCGCGGCGGTGGCCAAGGCGGTCGAGACGTTCGGCGGTATCGACATCCTGGTCAACAACGCCTCGGCGATCAGCCTGACCGGCACCGAGCACACGCCGATGAAGCGCTACGACCTGATGCACGGCATCAACACGCGCGGCACGTTCCTGGTCTCGCAGCAGTGCATCCCGCACCTCAAGAAGGCAGCGAACCCACACATCTTGAACCTGTCGCCGCCGCTCAACATGGAGACGCGGTGGTTCGCACCGCACGTCGCCTACACGATGGCGAAGTTCGGCATGAGCATGTGCGTGCTCGGCATGGCCGGCGAGTTCAAGGGCAAGATCGCCATCAACGCGCTATGGCCGCGCACCACGATCGCCACCGCCGCGGTCAAGAATCTGCTCGGCGGTGATGCCGCGATGAAGGGCTCGCGCAAGCCCGAGATCATGGGCGACGCCGCGCACGCGATCCTCACCAAGTCGGTCGAGGTCAGCGGCAACTTCTTCATCGACGACGAGGTGCTCGCGCGCGAGGGCAAGACCGATCTTAGCGAGTACGCCGTCGATCCGACCGCGCAGCTGCTGCCAGACTTCTTCGTCTGACAACCAGGCTCGCGAGCTCGCCTACGGTTTGAGCTTCGGCTTGAGCGGCCCGGGTGCACCCGGTTGGGCCGCCCTGACCGGCGCGTCGGCGCGGGTGGTGCCCCGCGCGTGCAGGAAGCCGAACACCGCACCCGACACACCGCCGAGGATATGGCCGAGCTGCGAGACGTTGTCCTTCTCGAACGCCTTCATCACTTCAGCGCCGAGATAGATCACGGCGACCGCGATGAACGTCAGCGGAATCGTGCCCTGGCGGATATTCGCGGTCGACGCGAGCAAGATCATCATGAACACGATGCCGCTCGCTCCCAGCGTGCGATCGCCAAGCGCGACATCGACCAGACCCGACACCAAGCCGGTGATCAGGATCATGATCAACAGCGAGAGCGATCCGTAGCGCTCTTCGAGGATCGGACCGAGGAGCAGGATCAGCATGAAGTTGCCGATCAGGTGATCCCAGTTGCCGTGTCCGAGGATGTGACTGAACAGCGTGAACCACGCCACGCCACCTTCGAGGTTGCCGTGCGTCGTGAACCACTTGATCGTGACGTCATCGCCCAGTGCGCGGATCACGACGGCCACGAGCGCGAACGTCAGGACAACAGGAGCGTTGTAGCTGATTCGAAATTTGGCCACGGTGAAGGCTAGCACGCACACTTGCGAGATCCCCTCGCGCGCGGCATGGTCCCCTTATATGGCGACCCTCGTAATCACGGGCGAGAACTTCAAGGAAACCATCGATAAGCCGGGCATCGTCCTCCTCGATTTCTGGGCCGAGTGGTGCGGCCCATGCCGCGCGTTCGCCCCCGTCTTCGAAAAGGCCTCCGAGGCTCACACCGATATCGTGTTCGGCAAGATCGACACCGAGGCGCAGCAGGAGCTCGCGGGTGCCGCGCAGATCCAGGCCATCCCGACGTTGATGCTGTTCCGCGATGGCGTGCTGTTGTTCCGCGAGTCCGGCGCGCTGCCGCCCGCGGCGCTCGAGGAGCTCGTCACGCAGGCCAAGGGCCTCGACATGGAGAAGGTTCGCGAGGAGATCAAGAACCACGGCAGCCACGAGCACGAGCACGGCCCCGGCTGCGATCACGATCATTGAGCCCCGCGGCACTGCCCGCGTGATGGTGTTACCGTAGCGGCGTGCGCCGCATCGCGCTCGGCTTGCTGATCGGCGGCGTGGGTAGCGCTTCGGCGGATGATGCGCGTGATCTCTTCGGCTTCAAGCCGAAGGTCGCCGAGCCAGTCGATTGCACCGACGCCAAGACGTTCGGTTGCGCCAGCTCCACCGACCCGTTCGATGTCCTGTCGCCAGCTGCGCTGCGCACGTGGCTGCCGACGTCGTACGTGCTCAGGTTGCCGATCGGCGACGCGCGCCACGACGACATCGTCGGCTTCGCGACCGGCGCATCGCGCGATGACGTCGGCATCGCCTTCGCCGGCGCGACCGGCCTCGAGAACACGTGGACCGTCGAAGGCGCACCGATCGAGAGCCTGCGCACCGGCAACGTCGACACGCAGATTCCCGTCGCGTTCACCACCGGCGCGATGGTGGTGGCCGGTGGCTTCGCGGCGCGCGATCGCGCAGCGCTCGGCGGCTCGATCGATGTCGAGCTGATCCGCGGCGG
>JACCYD010000679.1 GCA_013696695.1 Deltaproteobacteria bacterium
GCGGTTCAACTGCCACATCGCGCGCGTCTTGATGTTCGAGCGCTCGGCTTCGGAATCGGTGTGGGCGTGCGGTGCGACCCCACCTTGCGGCGTGGGTGCGGCTTGCGGCGTGGGCGCGGCTTGCGGCGTGGGCGTCGGCGCGGCTTGCGGCGTGGGCGCGGCTTGTGGCACAGGCTGCGCGTGCGCGGCTTCGGCGGCCACCGGCACCGCGAGCCCGAGCAGCGCCTCGGCCGCCGGTCGATCCTTCTCGATCAGGTCGAGGATCCGTTTCACCTCGCCCGCATCGCTCGGTCGCGCTTGCGGATCCTTCGCCAGCAGCTTGCGCGTCAGCGCTTCGAGCAGTGGATCGACCGCAACGCTCGACGCGCGCTCCGCCATCGGCGGCACGGGCTGGTTGACGTTCGCGAGCGCCACGTCGACGCCGTCGCCGGTGAACGGCAACACGCCGGTCAGCAGCTCGTAGCTGATCACGCCGACCGCGTAGAGATCGAGCCGGTGATCGATGTTCTTTCCGAGGGCGAGCTCGGGCGCCATGTACTCCGGCGTTCCGAGCAACACACCGCGCGTGGTCAGCCGATCGGCCTCGTCGGGCTCGCGGAGGATCGCGATGCCGAAGTCGAGGATGCGTGGAATGTCGTCGGTGTCGGTGCCGGTCGATTCGACGATCACATTCGACGGCTTGAGGTCGCGATGGATCACGCCCTGCTCGTGCGCGTGGTGCAGCCCGGCGCAGATCTGCCGCAACAGCGAGATCACGCGCGGCGTTGGCAACGGGGCGTCGACCATCAGGTGTGCGAGGCTCGCGCCCTCGGCGAACTCCATCGCGAGGTACGGCTGATCGCCGATCGTGCCGACGTCGACGACGCTGACGACGTTCGCGTGACGCAACCGACTGGTCAGCTCGGCCTCGCGCTCGAATCGGCGCCGGAGCTTGACGTTCGAGAGCAGCCGGCGATGCAGCACCTTGACGGCGAACTGGCGGTCCAGCCGCGTGTGGTGCGCGAGGTACACCGCACCCATCGCACCCTCGCCGAGCTTGCGCTCGAGGACGTAGCGATCGTCGACGGTGACGCCGACCAGATCGCGCCTGTCGTCCGAGCGATCGATCACGGTGTCGCTGCGATCGCGATCGAGCTCCGCCGACCGCTCGACGTGACCGCGAGGCGCCGGCAGGTCCGGGATTTCGACGCGCGGGCCCGCCGGCAGGTACGAGATCACGGGTGCCGGCAGATCGGAGATGATCTCTGGGCGTGGCGCCGGCAGATCAGTGACCTCGTCGATCACCGCACCCCGTGTCGACGCGGGATCGATCGCCGCTTGCGACACTGGGTCGAGCGCCGCTTGCGATCGGGGCAGCGCCGACGGGTTGTTCGCGTCCGGCAGATCGCCGCCCTCCGACGAACCGTTCGCCTCCAGATCGACGCGCTCCGGGCGCTGCGTCAGCACGCCGCCGACGGCCGGCTGAGACGCTCGCTTCGGCACGACCTTCGGGAACCCGACGCTGATCCGCGCGACGGCGACCGCACTCGGCTCGAGGTCGCACGCACCGGCGGAGCTCAACGCATAGACCACGGCGCGCACCATGCGCACGTCGATGCCGGGCGCGCAGGTCTCGAGCTCCGAGAGAGAGGCACCCTCGCGTAACCGATCGAGCACGCTTGTCTCTGAGTCACCGAAGCCGAACCCGGCGAGGTCCTGACTCGGCTTGATCCGGAACCACGAGCCCATGCGAGCGAGCTCGGAGGTCAGTCGTTCCTCGGAGCAATTCTGTCGCGCGCCCAGATAAATGATGGCCAGCGCATCGAGCTTGCCCTCCGCTGAAATCGTCCGGTCCTCCACGACGAACTCGGCGCTGTCGAGCGAGAACGTGCGCGCCGCGCGATGCGCGATCACCCTGTTTCGCAGCAGCGTGATCTGGTCCGGCGCGAGCTTTGCCACCTCGGCCAGGACCTCGATCTCTTCGCGGTCCGGAGCGGCCGCCTGCTTCCGGATCGCGTTCGACACTTGCGTCGGCGAGATCAGATTTGCCAGCCGGGCGACCCGGACCGCGGCATCGGTCGCGAGCGGCGAGCTCGCACCGACGACGGCCCCCTCTGCGAACGCCACCGAATACCGTCGCTGGCCGTCCACCAGCGTGACCTGACCGGTCAGCCGGTCGCGACGAAATCCGGCAAACCTCTCCCCCCATGGTTGCTCGACCAGTACGCCACGCGCGAGCGTGGTCTTCCGGTCGCCACCGTCGGACATCGCGGGTCGAGCGTGTGCTGCTCCCCATCGGGGGTCAACACGACTCGCGGATCTCTCACGCAGAGATTTTCTGATCAGAACGAGCTATCGCAGTCGACCTTGCCGTTCTTCGCGAGCACCTGCACTTTGACCGCCGCGCCGTCCGCGTGCTTCTTCCACGCGTCAGCGCTGACCTCGCACTGCTGCTTCGGCGAATCGGCCCGGCGACCTCGAGTTGCAGGTAGTGAACGTCGTGCGCACCGAGCGAAGGTTCAAGGAAGCGACGCGCCTGCGTCGTCGCAAGGTTCAAGTCACGACCGTGCGCAGAAGCGCTAGCTCAGCGCTGTTCGATCGTCAGCGAGGCGAGCTCGGGTGGAGCCGTCAGCCACGGCTCCATCGCCGCATCGCCCAGCAGGTGCAGGCGCAGCCACGCGACATCGAGGCGCTTCGTCACGGTTCGCACGAGTGCGGGGTCCGCGGCGCCTGCGGAGCAGAAGCCGCAGAAGCCGCAGGATGGATCGTCGACCCAGTCCATGTGGTCTGCGCCGGTCACCGTGATCGACATCGCGGGGCTCGGTGCCGCCGCGTAGAACTGCGCGAAGTTTTCCGCTGCCGGCGCGCACGGCATACCGCCGCCGCTCGCATTCGTGGTCTCGCCGACGACAGCGAGCGCCGCAGTCATGCCGGTCATCTTCTGTGGGGCGACTGACGGGTTGTTCGAGTCGACGGGATCCCAGGCAACGACCGCGCGGATCCGCGGATCCTGGGTCGCGGCGAACACGCTGATCTTCCCGCCAAGAGAGTGTCCCGCCACGCCGATCTTCGCGGCGTCGATCGGGAGCTGCGCGATCGCGTGATCGACCACCGCGCTGACATCATCGGCTAGCAGCTGGTGATTCGCAAAGAAGCCGGTATCCGCGTAATCGGTGAGCACCACCACGAAGCCCCACGTCGCGAGGTGCTTTGCGTAGCTGGCGTACTGGGCGCGTGCCATCTGGAATCCGGGTGACACGATCACGAGCGGCGCCGAGGTCGCGCCGGTGGGCGTGTAGATCGTCACCGGCAGCGTGCGGCCTGCAGCGGCACCGGCGATCGTCGACGTCGAGTCGGAGATCGAGAATGTTCCGTCGGTTGCCGGATCGCTGGTGCCCGCAGGCGAATCTTGGGGGGGCGCGACGTCAGCGCTGCTTGCCGGAGCGTCGACGCCGAGTTTGCTGGTGCTGCCGCACGCGACGAGAACCAGCAACAGGTGGAGTGGAAGGATTGGCTTCACGGGTTTCTTCCTCGATCATGCGTCGTAGGGTCGGGAGCAACAGCTTGCGGCGAAGCAGCACGACCAGGCGCTCCGAGAGCGTGGTTGCTGCGGTGGTGAGGCGTTCGATGTCGTCGTGCTTCGCGCGTCCCACCACGCCGGCGCGAAACAGGCGGAGCTCGACGGCTACCAGCGTGCGAAGGGCCGCCAGGTAGTCCCCGAGGATCGCGAATGGCAGCATCTCGGCCACCAGCCCAGCGCGGCGCGCGGCGCCGAGCGTCGACAGCAACGCGAGATCGTCGTTGCGATAGCGCTCGTCCGCATCGACCACCGCGAGGCCGAGCCGCCCGAGCCAATCGAGCTCCGATGCGGTGGCTCCGCGGGCCAGCACTTGCTCGCGGGTCCGGGACCGCTTGCCGGTGTGGCGCGAGAGCACCTTCGAGATCGCTTCGGCTGCAGCGAGGTCATCGGGCGCCGACGCGTCGCTCGCGAGCGCCTCGCGGATCACCTCGAGCGGTAGGAACTGGCGTTCCTGGAGCTCCTTGATCGTGGCGATCCTCGCGACCGTGTCGGGCCGGTACCACGCCATCGTCTTGCCGGACTTCCGTGCGGGGACGATCAGTCCCTCGCGCAGATAGAACTTGAGCGTCGCGATGGGGACGCCCGAGCGCAGGGCGAGCTCGCCGATCCGGATCAGGTCCACGCGGCGATACTAGATAGTTCCGCTATCCAGTCAAGACTTCGAACCGACTTGTCGCCTAGGCCCGTGCACCTCGAGCGCCTCGGCTTTGATCTGGGTCAGCAGTTGGTGGGTCGCCGCGCGCTGCGCGGGATCCTGCAGCGCGGACTGCAGCTGGATCAGGCGGTAGCGACGAATCAAATCGGCGGACCCGACCACCTGCTGCAACCGGCTCAGCTCGCTACCGACGTCGGAGTACAGGCTCGCGAGCGCGCGGGGCGAGATGTCGATGGGCGGCTTCGGCGCGACCCGAGCGTTGCCGACCGGCGGCTTGGGTGCGGCTGAGGTGCCTCGGTTCGGCGGATTTGAGGGTGGCGCTCCGACTGGTGGTGCGGTGCCTGGTTTCGGCGGATTTGACCGCGGCGTGGGTGTCGGGCTGCTCGGCGCGGCAGCCGCTGCGACGTGGGACACGGGTGCCGGCTGGCGGTTCCTCGACACCACGGCGAACGCTACGAACACGATCGCCACGACGGCAGCACCGATCGCGATCAACGGCATGCGCGATTGGCTGGAATGCATCTCGTCGGTGGTCACGTTCCGCGACTGCGCGACGGGTGGAGGTGCGACATCGGACGAGCGTGAGCTGCACACCCCCAACGGTCCACTCAACTCGCGGTTCTCTCACGCTGGACCTCGGCGTTCAGAACGACTCGTCGCAGTCGACTTTGCCGTTCTTCGCGAGTACCTGCACTTTGACCGTCGCGCCGTCCGCGTGCTTCTTCCACGCGTCGGCGCTGACCTCGCACTGCTGCTTCGGCGGATCGGCTCCGGTGACCTCGAGCTGCAGGTAGTGAACGTCGTGCTTCTTGCCGATGCGCTTCGATCCGAGCGTCTCGGTGTACTGCACCGCAGGAAGGCCGGCGGGATCGTTGAGCGCCATGCCCGTGCCGCTCGCCTTCTTCTCTTCGACCTGCATCCAGCGGGTGACGACGAACTTGCACTTGTCGTCCATCACCGGCTCGCTGCGCGTGACTTCCTTGCAGTCGTATTCCTCGACGCGGCCAGTGCCGTCCTTGTTGTCGACCTTGCGGGTCTTGCACTTCTTCTCGCCGGTCGGGATCGCCTTGGTGCTGCGCTGCGCCTCGTGACACACAACCATGCGCGCATCGCGCGGAACCTCGTTCCGCCACATCTCCTGGCGATCGTCACCGAATTGCTCGATGCCGATGGTGCGCTCCCACGCGTGAGCGATCACCTTGCCGCCGGCTTCCTTGGTGCGGTTGCAGTGCCGCACGCCGAGGACGATGCCGATGATCGCGCCGATGCCGAGCACGACGAACAGGATCCAGATCTTCGACTTCTTCGGCTTCGGCACCTCGGGCGTCACGACGCCCTGCACCACCGCCGAGCCATCCATCGGCGCGCCGCAGTTCGTGCAGTTCTTGCCCGCTGCACCCTGCGGATTCTGGCAGGCGGGGCAGTAGCGATCGGCGCCTTCGTACTTGTGGCCCTCGATCTTGACCTCCTCGCCCTCCTTCGGAAAGTAGCGCTTGTCTGCGTTCTGCTTTCCGCCGCACTCGGCACAACATCGCTGGCTCTTCGCGAGCAGTCCCTTGGTCTCGCAGAACTCGCAGTCCCACAGCATCTCGAACGTAGCCTTGACGCTTGCGTCACCCATCGGGGTCGATCATATCGCGGTGGGATAGGATGCGCGCGATGGGGTTCTGCAAAGTCGTCCTGATCGCCGGATTGATCGCATGCGGGTCGACGCCGCGGCCGCTCAAGCTAGCACTACTGAGCCGAAAACTTGGACGCGGATCTCGGCCGTGATCTAAGCGATGCATGGGCTACGAACTGGATGCCGGTGCCCAGCGCCGGCTCGACGAGTACTTCTCCGCGATCGGCGTGGC
>JACCYD010000692.1 GCA_013696695.1 Deltaproteobacteria bacterium
ACCATCGGCGCGATACGACGCGACGAACTGATCGTCGACGTACGCATCGATGCCGACAAGCCGCGCCATCGCGCCTTGATGCAGCACTGCATCGTTGAGCGCATACCGCATCACCGGCTCGCTGGCGCCGCGCACGAATCGTATCGCGAGACGCATGCGCTGCTCTTTTTTCAGCTTGCCCGCGAGCGCTGCTTCGAGCGCCGGCTTGGCATCCGCCACCTGGAAGCCGGTGAGAAATCCGAGCTGACCGAGGTTGATCCCGAGGACCGGGCGCTGCTGTTCGGAGACGATTCGTGCGGCTCGCAGGATCGTGCCGTCGCCACCGAGGACGACCGCGAGATCCACCGAAGCACCCAGCTGCTCCTCCGGGAGGATCTCGGCGCCCGCCGGCGCCACCTGATCTTCCGTCGTGACAACGGGGACATGGCCACGCTCGCGCAGCCAGGCACAAAGGTCCTCGAGCAAGGCGCCCGCGACGGACTTATCGGGTTTCAGGACGAAGCCGACTCTCGACACGCCACAGGTGGTATCACAACGCGCTGACACTGAACGAAGGCACAGTGACCAACCTGCTGCATCGCTTGACAGGCGTTTCGCGGCCTTGTACACGATCCCCCCTTCGAGAGAACCGCCCAAATGATGACTTCGACGACGCAAAGAAGCTCGTGGCTGACCAAGGAAGCCGGCGAGGCACAACGTGAATGGTACGTGGTCGACGCCACTGGCCACACGCTCGGACGCCTTGCCTCGCGTATCGCGATGGTCCTCCGCGGCAAGCACAAAGCCACGTACACGCCCAATGTCGACATGGGTGATTTCGTGATCGTGCTCAACGCTGGTCAAGCAAAGCTGACCGGCGCCAAAGCCGACAAGAAGGTGTACCAGCACCACACCCTCTATCCCGGCGGCATTCGCACGCGCCTCGCAAAGGACGTCATGGCGACGGATCCCGAGCGCGCGATTCGCGAAGCGGTCTGGGGAATGATGCCGAAGGGCCCGCTCGGTCGCCGAGTGGTCAAGAAGCTCAAGATCTACAAGGGCGGCGAGCACGAGCACGCGGCACAGAAGCCGCGCGTCCTCGAGGTCCCGCACGAGCGCACCTACAAGACCGCTGGAGCCAAGTGATGTCGACGCAGAAGACCTATTCCACCGGCCGCCGCAAGACCGCCATCGCACGTGTGTGGCTGACCGCCGGCGAAGGCAAGATCACGATCAACGATCGCGACGACGAGGAGTACTTCTCGCGGCCGACCGCTCGCATGGTGATCCGCCAGGGCCTCGAGGAGGTCTCGCTCCTCGGCCAGTACAACGTGATCGCCACCGTCAAGGGCGGCGGCATCAGCTCGCAGGCCGGCGCCATCCGCCACGGCATCACGCGCGCTCTCATGAAGATCGACAGCGAGCTTCGTCCGAAGCTCAAGGCGGCCGGGTATGTCACCCGTGACCCGCGCAAGAAGGAGCGCAAGAAGTACGGCCAGAAGGCCGCCCGCGCTCGCTTCCAGTTCAGCAAGCGCTAGTCGCTGGCTGTTCGCGACCACGCGCCCCACGCGCCTTTGGGGCGCGTTCGTCGTTTTCGGCGCGATTCGCGAGCAGCACGAATTATTTCCGCGGTCGTTCTGGGGCGTTAGGCCGTGAACCGGCGGCACGCTGTGAAACCACCCGGCACGCCCGAGACCGCCATCTACACACTCCGGCTCGGAGGTACGCCGAGTTGGCGGGCCGACGTTGCGCCAACGTGAAGAACTCTGAATCCAGGCGATGGCATCGCCCGTGAAGTGTTCTGACTCACCGTGAACCGCCTCGGCCTGGCTCTCTCGCTCGCGCTTGCCGCTTGCACCTGTCCGCCGACCACCCACGTCGAGCAGACCTATGCGTCGCCTGGCATGGCGGACTCGATCCAGCTGTGCGCGACGGAGGCGAAGTGCACGATCCTGTGCTCTCGTGCGTTCGCCCTCGAGCCCGGCGCGATCGATAGCTGCAGGATCTTGTCGCTCGATCACAACGGCGGCGCGTACGTCGAGGTGACGTGGTCCGAGTACGTGTGCACGTTCGACGGCGGAGGCGACGATTGGAGCAGCGGCGACGACGGCGACGACGACTACGATCCATGCAGCGATGGCTCGTGCGATCCCGGCGACCCGGAAGACTACCCGCCGGACGAGGAACCGCCCGACGATCCGGACAACGAGCCGCCGCCCGAC
>JACCYD010000699.1 GCA_013696695.1 Deltaproteobacteria bacterium
ACCGGACGTGCTTGTCGAGGTCGCCGGGCCGCGTGGTGGCGGTCAGCCAATCCGAGTGAGCGCTTCGCAACTGGTGGAGCTGCGCGTCGGGGAGCTCGACGATCTGGCGATAGCCCCACGCCTCCAAGACTGGCTTGTGGTGATCGAGGTGGCCGATGCCGGCGTGGAGGTGAGTCTTGCCGACGACGGTGGTGTGGTAGCCGGCGTCGCGGAGCTCGGCGACGTGGCTCGGAAGCGAGCCGGGGCGAGGTACGCGCTGGTTGTCGTCGAAGCGATGCACGCTGACGGGCTGACCGCTGAGCAGGCTGATCCGCGCCGGTCGACACAACGGAGCGTTGGTGATGCAGGTCTCGAAGCGGACCGACTCGGCCGCGAGCGCATCGATGTGAGGCGTACGGACGTACTCGTTCCCCGCTGCGCCGATCGCGTCGGCCCGCAGCTGATCGAGGAAGACGAGCACGATGGGCGCGCCGGGCATGGTTCGTCAGAGCGCCGCGAGCACGTCGGTGAGGTCCCGCGCTGGACGGGCGAGCGGGCTCGCGCCGGCCGCGAGAGCGGCGATGCGATATTCGTAGCCGAGCGCCTCGGCCACGGGCGCGACCTCGGCCTCGAACTCGCGACTGCCTTGCTCGGACCACGCCTCGAGAGCGAGCGGCCTGTTGGGTCCGGTGTTCGGACGACTGTCGGCGAGCTGCGCGAACCGCGCGGCGTCGATCGTCGGTCGGTAACCCAAGAAAGTCCCGAGCGCGACGTATCGCGCGTAGTCGAAGTCCTCGAGGCGTAGCCAGCTCCGTCGCGTTGGTGGCAGCGCGGCGAATTGATCGAGGATCGCGCGGTTGCGGGCCGCCCAGAACCAACCGAGCTTGCCGAGCTGCGTGAGCTGGGACCAGCGTTCGAACTCGTGGTCTCCACGCGGCAGGTTGCGGCCGAAGAAATGGCGCGGGTTGGCGGCATCCGGGATCGACGGGGGCTTCGAGCGATCGCGCCACGCGATCGGCTCGAGAAACCAGCCGCGAACGGCGAACGAGGCGACGCACGCATCGGGGCGCCGAACGAGAAGCAGAAACCGGGCATCGAAACGTTCGTGGAGCTCGGCGATGGAGTGCGAGAGCAGCGCGCTCGCCTCGAACGAGATCCGGCGAGTCGCGAGGTCGTTCGCCACGACGAGATCGCGATCGACGAGAAAGCCTTCCGCGTCGGAGGGGATCCCGTGCCACTTGCAGAACATGTGGTAGCAGGCGGCGAGGCGGAGGCGCTCGTGCGACGCGGCGATCTCGGGCTCGAGGCCCAGCAGCTCGGTGATGAACGTGGTGCCGCAGCGCCCGGTACCGACGCAGAACGCGACGGTGCCGTCAGGTCGCGGCATCGCAGATAAACTCATTCGTAGATAAACTCATTCGTAGATAAGCTCATTCGTCGTCGTCATCGTCGTCATCGTCGTCGTCATCATCATCGCCCCCCAGCCCGACGCGCTCGAGTGGCGGCAGGCGATCGAGCTCCTCGAAGCCGACCACGGCGCTGCGGAGTTGTTTGCCGAGGGGCGACCCGAGAAGTGCCTTCGCCGCGTCTTCGCTGAAGGGACTTTCATCGTTGCTGTACCGGGACTTCGCGCCCGCGCCGAGCCGGAGCGAGATCAGAGCCGGCAACGTGGTGGCAGCACCGAGCTTCTTGAGCGCAGTGTCGTCGACGTCGCAGCCCAGCAGATCGAGCGATTGCAGCGCCTTCTGTTTCGATGCGCCGGTAAGCGTGGCGACGATGCCCTTGAGGGCCGACCGCGGGAAGCTGCTCGTCAGGCTCAGCGTGTGGAGCGACGACAGCTCACGGCCCAGCACCTTCTTGACCACCGGCAGGGTCGTCTCGTTCAGCGACAGGGTGTGGACCGCGTCGAGCCACTTCGCATCACCGAGGAGCCGGGCGAGCTGGGTGTCATCGCTGTTGAAATCGACCGAGAGGATGCGGAGCTTGGCGAGAACGGGCGAGCTCTTGAGATGGCCAACCGCGCCAGAGGTGAGCTCGTTCTCGCCGATGTGGAGCTCTTCCAGCGAGCGATCGCCCTTGGCGTTCGCGAACGCCGCGAGCACGTCGGGGCGCCCGCCGTCGCCGTCGCCGTCTTCATCGAAGTTGTAATCGGAGACGCTGCGGATGCGCAGCGTCGTGAGGCGCTTGGTGTTCTTGGACGTCAGGATCGCGGTCAGCCCGACC
>JACCYD010000709.1 GCA_013696695.1 Deltaproteobacteria bacterium
GGCACGACCTTGTCCTCGGGCGCGACCGGGTTCTGCTCCGTCGTCGGCTTGTCGTCGACCTTGACCTTCGCCTTGTCGTCCTTCGGCTCCTTGGTCAGCTCGAGCTTCTCGAGCTCGTTTCCCGAGATGTCGATCACGCGCATCTCGAGCTTCTCGGCACCGACCTCGAACGCCAGGAAGTGGTGCACCGTGAACTGCTTGAGCGCTTCCGACGCGCCGTAGAACCGGGTGAGCTGGCCGCCGCCGCCGCCGCTGACGATGTAGTTGACGTCGTTGATCCGGAAGCGCTCGTACTGGTGCTCGTGCCCGGTGAGCACGAGGTCGACCTTGTTGTCGGTGAGGATCTTGCTGAACGCGCCCCGGATCCACTGCTGCGGGCCGCGCAGCGAGTTCGTGTACATCGGGTGATGGCCGAACACGATCACCCACGGAAGCTTGTTGCTCTTGAGATCCTCGTCGAGCCAGATCAGCTGCTTCGCATCGCGCTGGGTGGTGTCGATCGCGACGAAGTGAACGTTGCCCCAGTCGAACGAGTAGTAACGCTCGGGCTCGGGCAGCACGAACGCCTCGAAGTACGGGCGGCCCTCGCGGGTGCGGCGCTCGTGATTACCGATCGCGGGGTACGCGGGGACGAACCGCAAGATGTCGCGATAGACGTCGAAGAAGTTGTGCTGCAGCTGGCTCGGCGTGCCGGACTTGTACGCGATGTCGCCGAGGAACAGCATGAAGTCGAACGGCTGCGCTGCGATCCAGCGGCCGATCGCGACCTGCGCCGCATCACCCGTGCCGGTGTCACCGAGCGCGATGAAACGAAATTTCTCCTTCGCGGAGGGAACCGCGGCGGTCGCGAGCGGCGCGGGCTCGGTCAGCGCGACGTCGCCGGAGAACACCTGATAGCAATAGAGGTGAGTCGCTTCGAGCTTCGCGAGATCCGCTCGCACGACATAGATGTCCTCGGGGGAGACGGTCAAGCCGGCCTGCGCCGCGACGCGCTGCGCTTTCTTGTTCGCATCGCCGGCGTACACCGCGTCGGCTTTCGCGACCACGTCCTTGCCGTCAGGCTCGCTGAGGACGACGTGGCCCTTGGTGCTTCGCGTGCCCCACACGATCGAGGTCGAGGTGGTGGTGGTGCCCTGGACGTAGGGCTCGCGCGTCAGGGTTGTCTTGCCGGCGTCGGTGAGCGCACCATTGCCGCACTTCTTGATCGACTCGCGTTCACGCGGGGTGACGTTGACCTCGCCCTTCCAAGTGGGAAGGTGATAGCAGCTGCCGCAGGCAACCCAGCTCACGACCACGAGTACCGCGATGAAGAAACGCACGGTCGCTCGGGTTGCAGAACGCATACCGCTATCGGATGCGGGGGATTTTTCCGAGCACGGAACGCCCACCGTGTAGCGACAGCGCTTGCATGCTCAGCTCGGGCGGCGATCCCTGGCCACCTGGATCGTAGTGAGCGCGACGGTAACAGCGCGCGCCGACTCCGCACTCGAGGGGGCTCGAACACGCGCCCCGGCTGACGCCGCATCGGGGATCGAGGTGGCCTCCGGCGGCGGAGTACCCGATCACGAATCCGGTTCTGGCCGTTCCTAGAGCTCCGGTGCTGCCTGCCCGCGCTCGGTGAACGTGCCGTTCTGCTGGTAGCGCTTTTTCTGTAGCTTGTTGAGCGTGACGCGCGCCTTCCAGCCGAGGTACGCGCGGCCGAACGTCAGCATGTTCGCCGGGTCGTAGTAGGGGTTCTTCACGTCGGACATCCCGACGAGCGCGAGCACCTGCTCGGCGACCGAGACCGGGCAGCCCTCGAGCCGGACCACCGGATCCTTGAGCTTGCTCTTCGCGGACGCGAGCTTCGCGAAGATGTCTTGCGATGTCGCGGTGTGTGGATCGAGCGTGCTGCGCGGCTTGTAGATGTTCTCGATCGAGATCGGCTTGTCGTTGATCGTGCCTTTCCAGTCCGCGCAATCGCCGATGAAGATCACCTTCTCGCCGGGCTTCGCATCGATGTCGCCCTTGTACGCACCGAACACGACGTGGAGGCGCGGCATCTTCTTGTCCGTGTCCTTGTCGAACACGCGCAGGATCTCGATCGCTTCCTCGATCGCACCGGGGCAACCGCCCCAGCAGTAGTCGCCGACCTCGGCATCCGGCGGTGGACCCGCGTATGCGGTGATGTTGGTGCCTTCGAAGTACTTCTCCACACGGATCAGGCCGACCTTGAAGCCCTTCGCGCGGGCCTTCGCCTCGTCGAGCGAGACGTCACCAGTGATCTCGATCGTCGAGATGTCGGTCGAGCCGAAGCCTTGCTCGGCGGAGAGCCGGATATGATCGACCGTCGATGCATCGACGCCGATGATGTCGCAGCACACCGCATCGAACGCGACCTGCGAGTTGCCCATGATGATGAGGCCGAGTGGAAACGGCGTCGGCGTCAACATCCGCCCCTCGCCGGCGGTGATCGCGTCGATCGCGATGAACTGCGGCTGGATGATGTGCTGGAGGTCGGCGATCTTCTCGTTGAGCTTGTGATCGTGATCGATCAACCGATGGCGATCGTCCTGGATGCCGATGTACGCCTTGCAGGAGAACGTCACCGTGGTCCACGGATGCGCCTTGAACTTGGGGCAATTGACGAAGAAGTCCGCACGCGCGACCGGCTCCGGCGTGAACAGGTAATCGCGGAGGCGCTGCGGATGCGAGAGTGGAATCTCGACCTGCTGCGACTCCTCGAAGCAGTAGCGCTTGACGTCGATCTTCTTGAGCATCGCGTCCCAGCCGGATTCGCGGAACGCGACGCGCGTCGGTACGGTGATGCCACAGCGTTCGCCGGCTGCGAGCTCGCTCATGTTCGAGCCGCCGACATCGCGCAGCGCGCGGAGCACACCCTCGCCGAACTCCGGCCGCGTGTACGCGTAGGGGAACAGCGGGCCCGCAGCGACCAGGTTCGGCTTGACCAGCGTGCGGCCAAACGGCTTCAGTCCGAGCTCCTCGAGCCCTTCGCGGATGATCTTCCGGATCCGCTCGGGGTCGTAGTCGCGGCAGCTTCGGATGATGACCTTCGGCCGTGCCGGAATCTTCATGCGGCCAGCATAGCGCGGGCCGCCAGAACAGGGAGGTTCAGCGAGCGGCGGAGCCGGAGCCGGTGGTCGGCTTCTTCGCGTCGTTGGGATCGCCCTTCTTATCGTCGGTGCGCGGGCGCGGATCCGGCTTCGGCGCCGCCGGATCGCCCTTGGCGTCGGGCTTCGCTTCGATCTTCGTCTCCGGTTTGGCAGCCGGCTTGGCGTCGGGCTTGGCAGCCGGCTTGGCGTCGGGCTTGGCGACGGGCTTGGCGTCGATCGGACCACCCGGGCCATCCACCTGTGGGTTCTCCGGGAGCTGCGGCGCGGGGTCCTTGGTCGGCTCCGCGGCGGCAACCTTCGGGCGGTAGTCGACGTACGCGAGCCACTGCTCGACCTGATCGATGTTCGCGTTGACCTCGATCTCGCCTTTCTCGAGGCGCTCGGTCAGCTCGCCCATCAGCTTGATCAGCTCGACGCGGGCATCCGGTGCCTTCGACGCGTTGGCGATCGACGTCGGCGCTTGGGCGACGACCGTCTTGAGCTCGGTCAGCCGCTTGTTGGTGTCGAGGAACAGCTTGCGAACGTCGCTGAGCCCTTGCGGCGTGCCGATCGAAACCATCGACCGGCCCTTCTGCTCGAGCAGCGAGATGCGCTTCGACAGCTCCTCGAGCCTGACCTTGTAGTGATTGGTGAGGCCGGAGACCTCCTCCTGCATTGCCGTCACGTTGGAGGTCTTCTCGCAACCGGCGATCGCGAGGAGGCTGGACAAAAGCAACGCGTGGAGCTTCATGAGCTTGGGTTGTCGCTAAAAAGGCCAGGTTACGCAAGCGCGGGCGCGTCGTCGCTCCACGCACTGCCATGAGCGTCGATCTCGTCCACGTAGCGAATAAACGCCGCGTAGTACGGATGATCGCCCAGGGTGGCCGAATCGGCGACCACGATCAGGAAGCGCTTGGCCCGGGTCAACGCGACGTTCATCCGGCGGGTGTTGGAGAGGAAGCCGATCTCGCCGCTCTCGTTCGACCGCACCAGATCGACGATCACGGCCTCCTTCTCGCGGCCCTGGAAGCCGTCGACGGTTCCGATCTCGAGCCCGGCGGCGCGTTCCTCGCCCAGCAGCTCGCGTAACCGGCGGGCCTGCGCGGAATACGCCGCGATCACGGCGATCTCGGTCGGTGGCAACCCGCGGGACAACAGCCGGCGAGCCTCGGCGGCGACCCGCTCGGCGTTGCCGCTGTTGAACGTCGACGGGTCGAACTGGAAGGACGGCATGTTGTTGAGCGAGCCTCCCGGTTCGAAGTCGGTGCGCTGCTCGAGCCAATCCTTGCCGGCGGTATCGATCATCCACAGCGGCCGTGGGCGCAGCGGATCGGGCATGGTGCCGAGATCCTCGAGCCGGTGCGTGGCGACGGCGGGTGCCGCGATCAGCTTGCCGCCGTACTTGCTGCGCGACGGGAACGTCATGATCTCGAGGTGCATCCGGTGCTGCTGCTCGAGCATCACCGTCGCATCCGCAGCCCCTGCGTGCCGGGAGACCAGACGCTCGAACACCGTCGCGCCGAGCACGTCCTCGACCTGCGGGCCGCCGGTGACCACCGGACCGAGCTGGTGCGGATCGCCCGCGAGCACCGCGACGCGTGCGCGTCCGAGTGCGACGAGCAGCAAGGGGTCGGACGCCTGGGTGGCTTCGTCGACGACGACGCAATCGAACTGCTGGTCGCCGAGCAGCGGATG